>CATAPZ010000041.1:0-4117 GCA_949486955.1 Cryomorphaceae bacterium
TGGATTGTCTCGTAGCGTTCAGTGCGGGTGTTAAAGTAACTCCACTGCATCTCTGGAACAATAAAACTGCCCCGGTACTGAGGGACTAATAGGTATTCATATTCCTTGTAACCACGAATACCGCGCTCACTGTAGCGAATGTTCTCGTTGTATTTAGGGTCATAGACGTCAAAGCCTTCCGGTTGAATAAGTCCCGGCACCTCAAGGGTATTGAAGTTTCCAGTACCTTCTACACGCAGTTTAATAGTAATGCTTTCGCTTCCGCTTACTTCCGTTCTGCTGACTTCTCGGACCAATTTTAATTCGCCCACCCCGCCCAGGAAACTCTCCGGGGCACCTTCGGGTAGAGGCTTAATTTTAACCGCTGGAATTTTAGCTGTTGCAGCTTTAGGAACAAACTTCATTAACGGCATATTGAAGAAATCTCTTCGACCTGTGGGGACCTGAACTTGTCCGCTGATCTTGAGTTCCTGCCCACCGAGCGTACCCGGTTTGTTAGGAAGAATGAGCCTTTTGTCAAAGTCCAATACGGTCGCCATCTTGTTGCCCACCACCTCGCGTGTACTCTCTTGCTTAAAATCTAGCTGTTGCTGAAGGACGTTCTCAAAATTGGGCGCTTGAATGATGCTGAGGTCTCGTACAGGATCAAAAAGCGTTGCCCGGAATTTTAAAATAATGGGTTCCCCGACATAGACTGATTTTTTTGAGGCGAGGATTCGAACGTTGAAACTTTCTCTGGCGTTTCTTTCTGCCCCGTTGTTCCGCTTTGCACCTGCCTTCACCGTTATTTTCAAGCGGTTGCTTTCCAATACCTGACCGCTGACCTTCATCTTTGCAGCCGGTAGGGTAAAATCCCCTTCTTCTTGTGCCACAATTTCATAGGCGATCGAACGCTGCGAGGACATCCTTCCGTTGACGATCTGTGTCTGACTAGATTGATAAGGCCCGCTCACTACGATGAACTTCTCAAAGTTGGGCGGTGTGATTGCTCCCTTGCGCGCATTGGTGGTAAATGTGATTCTAAAGGGTTCGTTTAACCCCACAGTAGTCTTGGAACAACTCGCCGTAAGGGTAGCGTTTTGTCCAAAGGCAGCACCATGGAGCAGTACTGCACATACAAGAAGTAGTTTACCAATCTTTTTCACCGCTCTTCTTCTTTCCTTTAGCCTTTTTCGCCGTTACTTTTTCTGCTGTTTTCTCTTCAGCACGTTGAATAGCCTCGAGCAATCCCTTGATTTCCTCCGGCGTCATTTTGGCTGTGCTTTCGCCGCCTTGCTGGGGCTCATTTTTTTCGCTGTTCTGATCATCCTTGGGATCACCTTGCTCGTTTTCTTGTTCGTCGCGATTTTCATTACCGCCTTCACCACTCTGATCCTGCTGATCTTCCTTTTGCTTGGAATTTTCATCTTCAGGATTTTTCTCTTGGGGGTCGTCTTTGTCCGATTTTGGCGGCTCCTTATCCTCGTTGTTTTCCTGCTCTTGCTGGTTCTCGTCCTCTTGGTTTTGTTCATTCTGCTGCTGTTGTTGCAGCTTCTCATAGGCGCGGTTAAAGTTGTATTGTGCGTCTTTTCTCTGTGGGTTTTTAACAAGACTTTCCTTGTAGTAGTTTAAAGCCTCTTCGTAACGCTGCGCATCGTACGCTGCGTCACCAAGGTTGTATAAGGCATCGCTGATTTCATCATTAGTTTCTGCTTTGCTCAGACTTTCTTTCAAGGCACTTTCACCTTGCTCGGCCATTCCTGCTTCAAGCAGTGTTGAACCTAAATTGTACCAGCCTTCGTAACCTTCGGGATTCATTTGAACCGCCGACAGTAGCGATTCAGCTGCACCCTGAAGATTGCCTTCTTCTTGAAGCACTTTTCCTCGGTTAACGGCTTGATCGTATTCCCATGCAGTTCCCTCTTGAGGGAGTGTTGAAAGTGTGGAATCTGCATTCTGCCCCCATGCCACCTGGCTGCATAATAACAACAGTACAAGCGGGCCATAAGTGAAAGGAGAACCTATTTTAGTCGGTAGCATCAGGTAGAGTAGGAGAAAGAATAAAGCTGGAAGTAAGAACCACTGAAACTGCGGCTCGTAGTCGATCGCGATTTCTTCGCTAATATCTGCTTTCTGCCCACTTTCGATAAATTCCTGAATGCCGCCCAAGGCTTGTTCGGTGCGGTTGCCGTCGAGGTAAGTCGCGCCGAGGTCCTCGATAAGTTCGGCAAGTACCTTTTCGTCCCTTTTGGTAATGACGACCTCACCGTTTTTATCTTTTTTATACGTCGTTCCTCGGGTACTTTTCTTTAAAGGAATGGGTCCCCCGCTTTGGGTACCAAGTCCTACCATCAGAATGTTGATGGGGAAATCAGGCAATTCTAATCCACTGAGAGCCTCGTGGTCTTCGCCGTCGGTAAAGACAATGATAAATCTTCCTGCCGGCGAGGCAGGGTTAAAGTAGCTTGAGCCGTACTCCAATGCGGCGGCAAGGTTCGTCCCTTGGGAAGGTACCGCATCTGGGTCGGCTGCATTGAGCGCCATTTTAGCAGCGACATAATCTGTGGTTATAGGCAGGGCAGGATAGGCACTTCCTGCATAGGCGACAATACCTACACGATCTCCGCTTAACATTTCAAGCGAACGGGAAATCAACAGCTTGGCTTTGTCCAACCTCGACGGTGCTATATCCTCTGCAAGCATGGAGCGGCTCACATCGAGCGCGAAGATGACATCGGTTCCTTTTCGATTGACTTTTTGCTTTTGACCGCCCATCTGTAGGTTGGCTAAGCTCAGCCCAAGAAAGAGCAAGGCCAGTGCTAGCAATGCATGACGGGTAAAGAATCGAATACTGCCGAAACGCTTTCTTTCTTGCTTGAAATCTAAACCGAGCTTAATCCAAGCACTTTTGCGCCATCTGTGAAACACGACTGCCGCGAGGAGCACCGCAAAAAACAAGACGGGTCCGAGCCAGAGAAGTTCAGGATGTTGCCATTTAAAAACCATTTAGAAAGCGGATTTTAGAAGTACAAAATTCAACAATAACTCTAGGCCAATTAAAATTAGTGCGAGCCAAACGAATCTGCTGTAATGCTCGGTGTATCGGTAAAATTGGAACCCTTCGATCTCGCTTTTTTCCAAGCTGTCGATCAAATCGTAAATATCCTCTAAGCTCTCGCGGTCGGTGGCGCGGAAATATTGTCCACCTGTAATAGAGGCAATCCTTTCTAAAAGGGCTTCGTCAATGGTTACTTGTTGCGGGCGGTAGATGATTTCTTTGGTCAGGGGATCGATGGCCACGGGCATTGAAGCAACGCCGTTGGTCCCCAGTCCAATGGTATACACCTTGATTCCAAGACTGGCACAGAGCTCTCCGGCCTGTATAGGATCTACCAAACCGGCATTGTTTTCTCCATCGGTAAGGAGGATTACCACCTTACTTTTCGCGGTGCTTTCGGCCAATCTATTGGCAGCGGTACTCAATCCCATACCGATGGCGGTACCGCCGTCGAGCATGTCATATTTCAAAGCTCTGATCTGTTCATTGAGCAAGCTATGATCGGTGGTTAGCGGGACAGGGCTGTAGGCTTCGCCTGCATAAATGACCAGGCCAATACGGTCGACGTTTCGCCTGCTGACAAAATCGGTGGCAACATCTTTCAAGGCTTCTAGACGATTCGGTTTCAAGTCTTTCGCGAGCATAGACGCACTAATGTCCAAAGAGAGCATCATATCGACTCCAAGATTTTGCGAAGGCTGTTGGATGATTTCCGAGCTCTGTGGGCGTGCCATAGCAACACACAGTGCACCGAGGGCCACCCAAGACAGTAACGCAGTAAAGCTCTTTAAGGGTCCTGCAAGGGGCTGCTGAAGACCGTCAAGCAGCGAGAAGGTGAACTGCCCAAAACGCTTTGCACGCAGAAGGCCCATTCCTAAAGCAGCCAATGGAATGAGGGCAAGGCCGGCGAGCCAAAGCGGCTCATTGAATTCCCAATTACTCCAATCCATCGTACTCCTTTTTAGGCTTAAAATCCAATACTAGTTGCTCAGCGCGTTGCAAGCAATCGAGATGATCTTGAACCGTCATTTGACCTTTAGCGAATTTTACAAAGTCCGCGCGCGTCATGATAAATTCGAA
>CATAPZ010000042.1:0-7573 GCA_949486955.1 Cryomorphaceae bacterium
TACACAGATTTTGAGGCGTTGAACTACGACCGCTGGTCTATTTGCTCGGCGGCCTGTTCTTTGGGTGAGGAATTAAAGGTGCCAGTCTACAAGTTTTTAAAAGATCCACTAATCAGAAAATACGGACCAGCTTTCTATGAAAAAGTGGAAATCGCGGCCGATTTAATTGAGAAAAACGGACTTAAAAAGTCTTAACAGTAGAAATCTTCAGGCGTTTATCGTCTCAGTCCCAATAGCAGTCTACAGCGAGGACAATATTCTGTAATTTTTCGTTGTTAATAACTACGGGAAAAACCCAAATAGTGGTTCTTGTTATTGGTGTAAATCGTGGCCATGTTTGTATAGGCCGTTCAGCTACGGACACGTATTGAACATCCTACTCCGCTGAAAAACCAAAAACATAATTAGTTGGAAATCAACACATTAACAATGATTAATGCGGGTTTCCGACCTTAAAATTTTTGCTTTATGCAACAGGAACCAATTTTACAAGACAACAAAAACAGGTTTGTGATTTTCCCAATCCAGCACAGCGATATTTGGGATTGGTACAAGAAGCAAGAAGCTTCATTTTGGACAGCGGAGGAAATCGATTTGCACCAAGATGTTGTAGACTGGAAGAAGCTAAATGACGACGAGCGTTACTTTCTCAAGCACATTTTAGCATTCTTCGCAGCTTCTGATGGTATTGTAAATGAAAACCTTGCAGAAAACTTTGTGAACGAGGTACAGTACTCGGAGGCGAAATTCTTCTACGGTTTCCAGATCATGATGGAAAACATTCACAGTGAGATGTACTCCCTACTCATCGACACTCTTGTGGATAATGATGCTGAAAAAGACGAATTATTCAACGCAATCGAGCGCTTTCCTGCCATCAAGAAAAAGGCAGATTGGGCGTTGCGTTGGATTGAGTCTGAATCATTCGCAGAGCGTTTGATTGCTTTCGCAGCGGTAGAGGGTATTTTCTTCTCGGGAGCATTCTGTTCAATCTTCTGGATGAAGAAGAGAGGATTGCTGCCAGGTCTGGCAACTTCTAACGAGTTTATTTCTCGTGACGAAGGTTTGCACCGTGATTTCGCTTGTCACTTGCACAACAACCACTTGGTTAACAAGGTGCCGGTAGATCGCATCACTCAAATTATTACCGAGGCATTGGATATTGAGCGTGAGTTTATCACGGAATCATTGCCGGTGAATTTGATTGGTATGAATGCAAAGTTGATGTCAGAATACCTTGAATTCGTTACAGACCACTTACTTGAAACACTTAATTGTCCTAAAGTATACGGGACGGCAAATCCATTTGATTTTATGGACATGATTTCACTAGAAGGAAAAACAAACTTCTTTGAGAAACGTGTTTCAGAATATAAGAAAGCAGGAGTTGGTGAGAGCCAAGAGGATCACAACTTCGATAATGCGTTTGGTGGAGAAATGAGCTTCTAAAACGAAAAAAACACAAGAACATACCCAACAGAATAAGCTATGATGCGCGTACTGAAAAGAGACGGACGAAAGGAGGCGGTAAAATTTGATAAGATTACTGCACGTATTGAGAAACTATGTTACGGATTGAGCGAATATGTAGATCCAGTAGCTGTAGCAAAGCGTGTAGTCGACGGCGTTTATGACGGCGTAACCACTTCTGAGCTGGACAATTTGGCTGCAGAAACCGCGGCCTCAATGACCATCAAACATCCGGACTACGCGAATCTTGCTGCAAGAATTGCCGTGAGTAATTTGCACAAGAGTACCAAGAAGAGCTTCTCCGAGACTGTTACAGATCTTTACGAATACATCAACCCGGAAACGGGCAAAAAAGCACCGTTGATTGCTGATGATGTATACGAAATCATTCAAGCGAATGCTGAATACTTGGATTCGCAATTGATTTACGATCGCGATTTCTCTTACGATTACTTTGGGTTTAAAACACTCGAGCGTTCTTACCTTCTTCGTATGCACGGAAAGATTGTTGAGCGTCCTCAGCAAATGCTAATGCGTGTGAGTATTGGTATCCATAAGGACGATCTTGAAGGTGCTCTCGAGACGTATGAGTTGATGAGCAAGAAGTACATGACGCATGCAACACCTACGCTGTTTAATGCTGGTACGCCAAAACCTCAGATGAGTTCTTGTTTCCTTCTGACAATGAAGGAAGATAGTATCGACGGTATCTACGACACCTTGAAGCAAACGGCTAAGATCTCGCAGAGTGCCGGTGGTATCGGATTGAGCATTCACAATATCCGTGCTACTGGATCATACATTGGCGGAACCAACGGTACTTCCAACGGTATTGTTCCAATGCTTCGCGTGTACAACGATACTGCTCGTTATGTAGATCAAGGAGGCGGTAAGCGTAAGGGTTCGTTTGCCATTTATGTTGAACCATGGCACGCAGATATCTACGAGTTCTTGGATTTGAAGAAGAACCACGGTAAAGAAGAAATGCGTGCACGCGATCTTTTCTACGCAATGTGGATTCCAGATCTTTTTATGGAGCGCGTTGAGAAGAATGAAGAGTGGACGCTCATGTGTCCAAACGAATGTCCAGGTTTGTTTGACTGTCACGGTCAGGAGTTTGTTGACCTGTACACCAAATACGAAAGTGAAGGGAAAGGTCGCCGTACCGTGAAAGCTCGTGAAGTATGGGCAAAAATCATGGAAAGCCAGATTGAAACGGGTACGCCGTACATGCTTTACAAGGATGCTGCGAACTTGAAATCGAACCAGCAGAATTTAGGTACGATTCGTTCGTCAAACTTGTGTACTGAGATCCTAGAATATACGTCACCTGATGAGGTTGCTGTATGTAACCTAGCATCTATTGCACTTCCAATGTTTGTGGAAGACGGAAAGTTTGATCATCAGAAATTATACGATGTAACCTACAAGGTGACCTACAACTTGAATCAAGTGATTGATCGTAACTACTATCCAGTAGTGGAAGCAAGAAACTCAAACATGCGTCACCGTCCTGTGGGGCTTGGTGTTCAAGGCTTGGCCGATACGTTTATCAAATTGCGTATGCCTTTCGACTCAGAGGAAGCGAAAGCATTGAACAAAGAGATTTTCGAAACCATGTATTTCGCGGCAGTAAGCTCTTCGAAGGACCAAGCTGTGAAGGATGGTGCTTATGAAACGTACGAAGGTTCACCAATCTCTAAGGGTCAGTTCCAACACAATCTTTGGGGAGTTAAGGATGAAGAACTTAGCGGTCGTTGGGATTGGAAAGAGCTTCGTGAAGAAGTGGAAAAGCACGGCGTTAGAAACAGTTTATTGATGGCACCAATGCCAACTGCATCAACGTCTCAGATTCTTGGGAACAACGAATGTTTCGAGCCGTACACGTCGAATGTATACACTCGTCGTGTACTTTCAGGCGAGTTCATCGTAGTGAATAAGCACCTATTGAACGATTTGATTGAATTGGGTCTTTGGAACGATGATATGAAGAATGCATTGATGGCAACGAACGGTTCAGTACAAAACATTGAAGGTGTGCCAGATAATTTGAAAGCGATCTACAAGACCGTATGGGAAATCTCTATGAGAGACATTCTCGATATGGCAGCCGATCGTGGTATGTTCATTGATCAGAGCCAGAGTTTGAATCTCTTCATGGAAAGTCCAAACATGGGTAAACTGACTTCAATGCACTTCTACGCGTGGAAGAAAGGTCTGAAAACAGGTATGTACTACTTGCGTTCTAAACCGGCTACAAGTGCAATTAAGTTCACAGTGAAGAAAAATGCTCAGACAGATATGAGTCCAGGCGTTAGCTCGGGTGCTACTTCAGATACAGCCGATGCTGTTCCTGCTACTACAGCAGAGCCAACAGCTGCAGAAGTAGAAGCACGTGTAAAAGCACAGAAAGAAGCTATGGCTAAAATGAGCGAAGAAGTTACGACTGAAGAAAAAATTGCTTGTTCAATAGATAATCCAGACGAATGTGTGGCCTGTGGGTCTTAACCACCGGAATTAATTACATCAAAAAACCCTCAGCCAACACTGAGGGTTTTTTGTGTCAAAACATCTCAAATAGTACGGGCCTAATTTTCTGATAGTTTTTATCTAATCACTTGGTCTTAAGTAAAATACAGCATCAGTCTTTTGCGTGTTCGGAGGATTTTTATATCTTAATGGTACACAACAAAACACACTCGCTATGTCCACTCAAGCAACGACGAAACGTCGTCGAATGAAACCTGCGAAAGAGAAGATGTCAACCGCGCAACTCTACGCACAGATCGCCTTGGTAATCGTAATCATAGGAGGTATTGCTGCCTTCGCCTATTTCGTGGTTTAATCTCGATTACAGGCTTTAGTTTTTTCCGTTTTAGCCGAGTATCTTTGAGCTCGGAATGAAACGACTTTTTCAAATTTTTGGGGGCGGCTTAGGCTGGTCTTTAGGTGGGCCTATCGGCGCTATACTTGGGGTAGCCTTTGCTAATCGTTTACACGATTTAGTGGAAGGTGAAAAGCCTAGCGGTACGTATACACGCTCCCAACAATCGTCACCTAGTGATTTTCATATCGCCCTATTGGTTCTTGCCGCACGCGTTATCAAAGCGGATGGTAAGGTTGCCCAGAAAGAGTTGGACTTTGTTCGGGCACAGTTTGTAAGCATGTTCGGAAAGGAGCGTGCCAACGAGAGCTTTGCTGTTTTTAGAAAAATAGTTGATCAACAGATTCCGCTAACTAAAGTGTGTAACCAGATCAACGGCTTTACAAATCATAGTACACGTCTTCAGCTGATACACTTCCTGTTTAAATTAGGATTGGCAGACGGTCACTTGCATCAGAATGAGGTGGAGGAGATTCGTCGTATAGCACGTAATCTTCGCATAAATCCGTACGACTTTGAATCGATCAAAGCGATGTTCTCCAAAGAATCGGACACGGGATGGGCGTATAAAGTTTTGGAGGTGAGTGAGAACGCATCCGAAGCAGAATTGAAAAAGGCGTACCGAAAAATGGCATTAAAATATCATCCGGATCGTACCATTGATGCGGGTGCCGAGGCACAGGCTGCGGCCAAAGAAACCTTTTTGAATGTGCAGAAGGCCTATGAGCACATTCAGAAATCAAAAGGCTGGAGCTAATGTCAAAGTTGAATTCTATTAAAGCACCTATCGCTGAGGAGATGAAGGAGTTTGATGTGCGGTTTAAAGCACATTTAAAGTCAAACACTCCATTGGTAGATCGCGTCATGAATTACATGGTCAAGCGCAAGGGGAAGCAACTTCGTCCGATCCTCGTCCTATTGACGGCAAAAATGTTGGGTAAAGTAAACGACAGTACCTACGTCGGTGCCTCTTTAATAGAACTTATGCATACAGCGACTCTTGTCCATGACGATGTGGTAGATGATGCCGATATGCGGAGAGGTTTCTTTTCAATTAATGCGCTTTGGAAAAATAAAGTGGCAGTACTCATTGGAGATTACCTTTTGTCTAAGGTGCTTTTACTTGCGGTAGACAGAAAGCAATATGAACTACTCGGTACCGTAAGCACTGCAGTGAAGAGCATGAGCGAAGGCGAGCTCCTTCAGATTGAGAAAGCAAGAAAATTGGACATCACAGAAGAGGTCTACTATGATGTTATTCAGCAAAAGACAGCCATACTGCTAGAAACATGTTGTGTCGTTGGAGCACAAAGTGCAGAGGCATCATCAGAGGTTCAACAGCAGATGCGCATGTTCGGTCGCGAGCTTGGATTAGCATTCCAGATCAAAGACGATTTATTTGATTTCGAAAAGGTTAATTTGACGGGTAAACCTTCAGGAATTGACATCAAGGAACAGAAAATGACTTTACCGCTTATCAATGCCTTACAAAACACTACAGCATCGAAGCGCAAGCAGATCATACGCACCATTAAAAAAGACCACAACAGACCTAAAAAGGTGGCTGAAGTGGTAGATTTCGTTCGAAAGTCTGGAGGTCTAGATTATGCTCGTTCTAAAATGGATGGGCATTTGCAGAAAGCTGCAGAAATTCTTTCTAATTTCCCTAAGAGTGCAGAGCGTACTGCTTTAGAGGAGGTTATTGCCTACACAGGTGCTCGTAAGAAGTAAACCAAAACCGGTTACATCATGGAAGAAATTATTGGAGTCTCTATGGAGACCATCACAGAAAACGCCCTAGTGTGGGTTAAGCAAGGAATCATTGCATTGCTCATCCTTTGGATTGGTATGCGTATCGTACGCGTTATTCTCAAAGGGTTTAAGAAAGCGATGAGCCTTCGAAATATGGACGCGAGTTTGACGACCTTTTTGGAGTCGCTCATGAAAATCACCTTGCAGGCATTTGTCATTATTGCCACCATAAATCAACTAGGAGTCGCGACGACGAGCATAGTTGCAGTTTTGGGTGCTGCAGGTTTGGCAGTAGGTATGGCACTAAGTGGTACGCTTCAAAACTTTGCAGGCGGCGCGATGATATTGATGTTCAAGCCATTCAAAGTCGGTGATTTTATTGAGGCCCAGGGCCACTCAGGAACGGTGAAGTCCATTCAAATTTTCGTCACCACCCTTACCACACCGGACAACAAGCTCATTATTTTACCCAATGGAGCATTGAGTAACGGCTCTTTGGTGAATTATAGTGCTCAGGAATTTAGGCGATTGGAATGGACCTTCGGGATTGGTTATGATGCCGATTTAGATAAGGCAAAGTCCATTCTTCACACCTTAATTGATGGCGATACCAGAATTATTAAAGACAAACCTATCCTTGTTGAATTAAGTGCTATGGCAGACTCTTCTGTCAACATCATCACGCGTGCATGGGTTAAGTCAGAAGATTATTGGGACGTACACTACGCAATGAATGATGCGGTATATAAATCGTTCAATGCTGAGGGTATTTCTATTCCATATCCACAAATGGATGTACATTTGCATAAATAATTAAGTTCAACTCAGCTTGCTTAGAGCCGCCCTTAGGGGTGGCTTTTTTATTTAGAAAAAGTATCTTGCATCCATGGCCCGGATTCCACAAGAAATCATAGAACAGATCTTCACCACCGCTCGCATTGAGGAGGTGATCGGGGAATTCGTTCAGTTGAAAAAATCGGGCAGCAATCTCAAGGGTTTATCGCCTTTTAACAACGAAAAGACGCCGTCTTTCATGGTGAGCCCGGCGAAGCAGATCTTTAAATGTTTCTCTTCGGGCAAAGGTGGTAACGCGGTTACCTTCTTGATGGAGCTCGAACAGATGAGTTATCCTGAGGCATTGCGTTGGCTTGCAAAGAAGTACAATATTGAGATTCCAGAGGCACGTCCGCAGACGGCTGAGGAAATCGAAGCGGGTAATATGCGCGAGGCAGTATATCTGATTACTGATGTGGCTGCCAAGTTTTTTAAGGAGCAAATGCTTGAAACGGACGAAGGAAAAGCCATCGGCCTGAGCTACTTTAAAGAACGTGGATTCAATGACGAGACGATCAATAAATTCCACCTTGGCTACAGCCCTGAAGCGTCAACCGCATTTGCAGATTATGCAATAGCCAATCAGTACAGTGAAAAGGCATTGCAAGAGAGTGGCATTTCGATGAAGAATGA
>CATAPZ010000043.1:0-3263 GCA_949486955.1 Cryomorphaceae bacterium
TAGCGTTAGCGGGCTTACAGCCGGAATAAAAGTCTTTCTATACCAAAGTTCACCTTTGAGCTTCACCAGAATGGAGCGACTTAGTAAACCAGCCAAAAAAGGAATACCTAGATAGATGGCCACACTTTCTGCTATTGTGGCTATCGATATGTCTACAATAGCTCCTTGAATACCAAAATATGGTGGTAATACGGTTATAAATAGCCAGGCGTAGAAGCTGTAGGCAAAAACTTGAAATATGCTATTTAAGGCTACTAAGCCAGCCCCGTATTCACTGCTTCCTTCAGCTAAGTCGTTCCAAACTAAAACCATCGCTATACACCTAGCAAGTCCAATTAGGATGAGTCCGACCATATACTCAGGATAGTCTTGCAAAAAGATAAGCGCTAGAAAAAACATGAGAACAGGTCCTACGATCCAGTTTAGGACAAGCGAAACGGATAGTACTTTGACGTTTCGAAAAACCTTGGGCAACAACTTGTAATCCACCTTAGCCAGCGGAGGGTACATCATCAATATCAATCCGATAGCGATAGGGATATTTGTGGTACCTACACTAAAGGAGTTGATATATCCGCTTGTGGAGGGAAATAAGTAGCCCACACCTACGCCAATGGCCATGGCCATAAAGATCCACAACGTGAGGTATTGGTCTAGGAAGTTTAGCTTTTTCTTCGGGCTCATTGAATTCTATTTTCGACTTTCCTCAGAAATGATCAATTGGTTTTTCAAATAGCCAATCATGAAGAGTATTTCACGCCCGATTAATGCAACGGTCTCATCGTATTTGAGATCTTGAGAAGGGGTGTTATCAAAGTAACGTGGGTCATCATAAGGCAACGAGAATCGGGCACTCGCACCATCGACAACAGGACATGATTGATCAGCGTCCGAACACACCATCACTGCGACAAAGTTGGATTTTGGATTCACAGGGTGGGTGTAAATTTTCGATTGTTTATGCCACACGGGATAGTGACCTGGGCTTACAGAGACAACAGGGTTCGTGACTTTTTTATCAAAAGCGACAGAAAACCCCGCCCTTTGTAGCGCTGCAATCGCATTTGGGTGAAAAGCGGTGGCTTCAAGTCCTCCAGAAAATGAATTGTATCCAGAAATGCCATAATAAATAAGTGCATATTGAAACCATGTATCCGTGATATGGCTTCTTCGTGAATTATGGGTACAGACAAACAGGGCGTTAAAGTGCACCGAATCATTCTTCTGCTCTAGTAAGTAATCGGCCAGCTCAACAAGTTTTTCCTTTCGTTCCGGTGAAATTAAATGCGCTTGACTGATTAACTCTCTTGTCGTTTGTTGAAGCGGCTCATTGATTTCAGCAGTAAAGGATTGACCTTGGGCGGGAAGAAAAAGGCCCATTAATGCGCCTAGCATGTAAATAGATAGAGATTTCATTTTATTTAATTTTAGAAAATACGTGGAACATTTCACTTGCGATTTGAAGCGATCTCTCGTCGTACCGAGCGGCTTCCTCATTGGTATGATCAAAGGCTTTTGGATCCTCATAGCGCACCGCGATACGCTTTTCAGAACCTGGGATAAACGGGCAGTTTTCATCTGCGTGAGAGCAGGTCATCACGGCGGCAAACTGCTCGGCGCGGTTAATAGGGTCATCAAACAATTTAGAGAAGGCAATTATCGGCTCCTCACTTTCTGAATAGAACACCTGATATTTTGGGTTTTCACTCTGAGCAGACTCAATTAGGAACCCGCTTCTTTGAAGTGAAGACACAGCCCGCTCATTAAACGCGGTAATCTCAACACCACCTGAAAGACACTTGGCTGGAATGCCAAAGAAAATAGCTGCCGTTTGTGCCCAAATTTGCGAGAATTGACTTCTTCGAGAGTTATGGGTGCAGATAAAGTTTAAGGTGATTGGATTACCTTCAGTCCATTTGTCTTGAACGTATTGGATCAGAGGTTCAAGAACGTCAAGCCTTTCTTGAGAAATTGTGAGATTTCTTACTACTGCGATTGTGGCTTCCAAGTCAGGGAACCAAATAGTTTGTGTTGTTTTCATTATGTTTTTTTAACGTGAGACTTTTAACAGCACCCAGATCCTGGAGTACACGCCTTTACTTGAACAGGTTCATTCTGTTCGACCACAGGAATACCGCACTGTTCTTTTGCCAAGCAGTCGGTTTTTTTTGCTTTCAGATGAAATTGGCCATTCACAAATGCCAATCCATACTTCTCAATGGTACGGCCTTGGAATTCAACTTCAATTTGAGCATCCGGGAGAATTAGTGTTTTTTCGGATAGTTCAATAATTGAGCTAAGCTTCTCTGTGCTCAACCTGTGATCGTAGTCTGTCGCCGTGTAGAGTTGAAAGTTGACAGTCTGCTCCTCTCTGACTGTTCCACCGCAATCAATGAAGTGTTTGGTAGATAATCCAACTTCGGTAACATGGAAGTGAGTTGGAACGGTTTCACCATTGGGTAGCACGAACGAAACTTCTTTGAGATAACGAAGTGCTGTCTTAATTTCTGATAGTTTCATATTTTTGGTCAATTGTGTTATTGCAATATTACGATAGGGGTGTTCAAATTTTTTTAGCAGCAATCCTGATCATGATCAGACGACCAAGCATCAAACAACTCATTGAACTGCTCGCGAATCTCGTTCCATCGATCAGAGTTAATGCAATAGCTAATTCTAGCTCCTTCAATTGACCCCTTGATAATTCCGATTTCTTTCAATTCCCGGAGGTGTTGGCTTATGGTTGCTTGGGCTAATCCCAGCTCTTGAACCAAGTCTCCATTTACGCAGGCGTTAGACTTTATCAGATACTGAATAATGGCAATACGTGCGGGATGAGCAAATGCCTTTGCAGCAATTGCTATCTCGTTTTGTTGCGAATTAAACAGTTCTGTTTTGGTGATGCCCATAGTAATCTAAATTCATCGCAATATTACGATTTTGTTTACGATCTCCAACATTAATGGAGAATTATTTGCAAAGACGGTGTTCGCAGTAAACCGCAAATCTTTAGAGGGCTTGACGGTTGGTATGCCTCTAATATCATCACCATTTGACGGATAAATGCCTTTTTAGCAGAGGAGATGCTACTGCTAATTCGATTTAAAAAAGTTAAAAATAAGTAGTTATACTTATTGCGAATGTTTTTTTTTTTTGATTTGCAAAGTTATTAAACCAACAAACCTGAGGTTACACCTCAGTGAAGACGCCAAATGGCGTCTTTTTTTGTTTTTAAGGCCATAAGGACCAGATTGACGACGAAA
>CATAPZ010000044.1:0-2212 GCA_949486955.1 Cryomorphaceae bacterium
ACGCATGGCGCATTGAACCAATTGGCTGTAAGCTTGAATAAGATTGCGAATGACATTCGCATGTTGGCTTCAGGTCCGCGTTCAGGTATCGGGGAACTCATTATTCCTGCGAACGAGCCGGGATCGTCCATCATGCCAGGCAAAGTAAATCCTACCCAGGCTGAGGCCATCACTATGGTGTGTACTCAGGTCATGGGCAACCACACTGCTGTGACTATCGCCGGTGCTCAAGGTCATTATGAACTCAATGTCTTTAAGCCGGTCATGGCTTATAATGTGTTACAGAGTGCAGAGCTTATTGGAGATGCTTGTGTGAGTTTCAATAATAATTGCGCAGTAGGTATCGAGCCAAACTACAAGGCCATAGAGAACCATTTGAATAATTCATTGATGTTGGTGACCGCTCTGAATACGAAGATTGGTTACGAAAAAGCCGCGAAAATCGCGAAAACCGCACATGAAAATGGTACAACTTTGAAAACGGAGGCTGTCAACCTGGGTTACCTGACGGCAGAAGAGTTTGATCAGTGGGTTCGTCCAGAAACCATGGTTGGGAAACTGTAACAGCTGCGGTTGTTGTAAAGCAAAATCCCACGGCTCGAAGAGCCGCGGGATTTTTTTTTATTTCACTAATACTGAATCTGCTTCTAAACGAAGTGCTAGCCAATTCGCCAGTTGATGTGCTTTTTCACTTCGAGCACTATCCGAAAGCTCCGGCGACCATTGGATGAAAGCAATGGGTAATCTAGACCCTGAGGTTGAATCCGTAATTCCACTTTGTAAGGTTCCTAGTGATAGAGCCGTTACTTCGGGGTAATTTATCTGAACCTCTTTTGCGAGGTTCGTAGGAATTAATTGACCCTCGAGCAAAGCGAGTTCTGCTTCAAGGGTGGCGATTTTATCCGAATAACTCTTTGCTTCGGCACGTCCTTCTGAATAGAGGTTTACAAGTTTTGACAGTTCCATTAAACTCTCATTTCCATTGTCGCCTTGAATGATGGAAAGGCTGCCCTTAAACTTATCTGTGAAGATGGACTCCCATTGAGATACCAGGTCTTCAGGAATGAGTTCACCAAACAAGACAATATTGACCTCCGGCATGCCACCGGCAAATGTAATTTCTTCTTTAACCACCTCAGTTCCGGGATAAACGACTGTTTCCTCTACAAAGTTGTGGACTTTCGTCTGTGCTAGGGTATTCGTTACGGTGCGGTAAAAGATCCAAATGGAAGGAACGATTACCACGATTAAGGCAATAGAAAACATCCGCTTCGTTTTCTTTTCGCGAATGGGATCCATTAGGGTGACCATAGGGAATCGCAAGTAGCGAACAACAATAGTAGTTGCAGCAGCAATGAGTACACTGTTGATTAGAAAAAGGTAGAGTGCTCCAAAAAAATAACTCCATTGTCCATGTGCTAAGCCAAATCCGGCAGTACACAACGGTGGCATCAATGCCGTAGCGATGGCCACACCCGGTATAACATTTGATTTCTCTTTACGCGACCCGGCTAAAATACCCGCGAGGCCACCGAAAAAGGCGACTACAACATCAAGCAGCGTTGGATTAGTCCTCGTGAAAAGCTCATTAGAAGGAGTAGAAATAGGGCTAATCGCAAAATAGAGCGCAGAAACGATAAGCCCAATGCTCACTGCGACTCCGAGATTCTTAATGGACTTCTTAAGTAGACTAAAATCGTTGATACCCAAACTTAGTCCTACCCCCATAATTGGCCCCATTAAAGGTGATATTAACATAGCACCTATGACCACCGCTGTAGAATTCACATTGAGTCCAATGGAGGCAATAACAATACTGAACATGAGAATCCAAAGTGCAAAGCCTTTGAAATCGACATCTTTCTTGATGCCTTCAATTGTATTTTCAGGCTGGGCGAAGTCTAATAAGGAAAACCGCTCTTTTAGAAAAGAGGCAATAACTGAGCTTAGTTGTTTCCAAATGTTTTTTAAGACTCCAGCTGCTGTATTATTAGCTGGTGCTGTTTCAGCAGCATGATCCTCTTCGGAAGTATGATTTTCGTTCATTAACAGTTCTTAAGTGCGCACTCATAAACATAGAAAATTTATACAAACGCTTCACCTAATTCTATCTTAACGGCTTTGACAATCTGCTTGATGGCTTGATCATTGCCTTGAGGGAAAGTTAAGGTTGTAGATTCTGTTTGCACGACAATCTTATTGTTGAGGTCAG
>CATAPZ010000045.1:0-4476 GCA_949486955.1 Cryomorphaceae bacterium
ATCGATCAAGTGTTTTTTAATCCTAAGTCTTTGAGACACACCGAACAATTCACTTTTGAAATCACCCGGATTCCTGAATTGCTTGATTTTTTGAAGTAATAAATCAGACCATTCGAGATAAACTCTTTTCGAAGTAACTTGTTCTTTGTTTAAACAAGCATATATGCCAGTACTCCGCGCCTTACCTGCCCACGAAGTCATGATGGGTCCGCATCCTGTAAAACAGCCGATTCCGACGCAAAGCGTCGATCAGATAGATCCTTTTCTACTCATTCATCACCACAGAAGTACTATCGCTCCTGGCACCGACCGCTGGGATGCCGGGGTAGGTCCGCATCCACATAGAGGTTTCTCTCCCATTACATTTATGTGGGAAGGAGGTGTCCACCATAGAGACAGCAGAGGAAATAACAGTGTTGTAGGCGGTGGCGGTGTGCAATGGACAGATGTGGGTATGGGCATCATTCATAGTGAGCGCCCACCAGCTGAACTCTGTGAGAATGGCGGTGTACAGGAAATCATTCAGATCTGGGTCAACCTTCCCAGCACCATGAAAATGATGGAGCCTGTGTATTTACCTTTCCAAAAAGAGGAATTGCCTTCTGCCCACGGGCATCCTGAATTAAGGATAGTTTCGGGCGATCTCGGTCACGGTCAAGCTATTGGTCCATTAAAAGGTGCTTATCCCGTAACTAGCGCCCACGGTTTAGCTACCACAGCGCCGTTTTCCTTTACTGTGAAAGAAGGTGAAAACGGATTGTTTTACCTCCTGAGTGGTGCAGGTCGACTTGAAGGTTACGGCCTGGTGGAAAATGCCATGCTCTATCAATTAGATGCAGGCGATTACACGGCGCATTTAGAGGAGGACACGAAGGTCTTCTTTATCTCTGCTGCCCCTATTGGCGAAAAGGTGGAAAGCTACGGCCCTTTTGTAATGACGAATCAAACGGAAATCATGGAAGCCATGCGAGATTACCAAATGGGAAAAATGGGGTATTTGGTGGAGCGTGACATGCCTTAATTCCTTTTTGCTGTGCGTATCTTTGCACTATGACCGATAACAAGCGAGACATCCGCGGACTATCCCAGGAAGCTTTGATCCATTTTTTTGAAGAGAACGGAGAGAAAGCCTTCCGTGCCAAACAAGTCTATCAGTGGCTGTGGCAAAAAAGTGCGCAGAGCTTCGATGAAATGACGAACCTCAGTAAGTCAACTCGCGCATTGCTTGACGATCACTTTGTCTTCAACTTACTTAAGGTTGATTTGATGCAACGCAGTGTGGACGGTACCATTAAAAATGCGGTAAAGCTTCACGATGGGGCCTTGGTTGAATCGGTTTTAATACCAACAGAAAAGCGGATTACAGCTTGTGTAAGCTCGCAAGTGGGCTGCTCCTTGGATTGTACTTTCTGTGCGACAGCTGCATTGAAACGCATGCGAAATCTTTCCCCGGATGAGATTTATGACCAAGTTGTAGTGATTGACAAACAGGGCAAGGAATACTTCGGACGGCCATTGACCAATATTGTGTTCATGGGTATGGGAGAACCCTTGTTGAATTACCAGAATGTCCTTTCTGCGATAGATAAAATCACCGACCCCAAAGGATTGGGTCTTAGCCCACGCCGTATTACGTTAAGTACCATCGGGGTACCAAAGCTCATCAAGAAGATGGCTGACGATGAGGTGAGATTTAACTTGGCCATTTCCTTGCATAGCGCTATCGAAGAAAAGCGCGCAAAACTGATGCCCCTGGCACATAAAACGACCACCCTTGCAGATCTGCGCGAAAGCCTACAGTATTGGTATGCAAAAACGGGTAAGCACGTGACGTTTGAATACGTCATCTGGAAAGGAATCAACGACGAGGAATCGGACGCTAAGGCATTGGCAAAATTCTGCGGTGCCATACCGACCAAGGTGAATATTATTCAGTACAACCCCATTGATAATGGACCGTACACCCAAGCGCCTCAGGAAGCTGTGGACATGTACAAACGCATCCTTGAAAACAAGGGAGTCATCACAACTATCCGCCATTCTCGCGGACAGGATATTGATGCAGCCTGCGGTCAACTCGCGAATAAAGGCGAGGAATAGGTACTGTCGGTAACTTTTACTTTTTCACATTTTTTGGGTCTTCTGTAGCCAATTCAGAATTTGATGAACCAATCAATTCTAATTCGCTATGCTCATCCGAATTCACACTGTTCAGCCTTCCATTCTACTTCCTGTCCCTGTACTGTTAGAGGTAAATATATCACGTGGAATAAAGTTTCACATATCCGGCAATGTACACGGTTCCATAAAAGAAAATCGCCAGCGCATCTATGCAACTTTAAAAAACGAAGGATGGCATTGGCCGGGGCAACGTATAACCCTAAACTTCCGACCGTTAGAACTTCTCAAGAAAGGGAGTCATTATGACCTGCCCATGGCGGTTGGAATTCTCGGAGCAAGTAGTCAGATTTCTACGGAACTCTTGGATAAGACTTTGTTTTATGGAGCCATACAGTTGGACGGGACCATAGAGCCTGCTGCTGCACCATTCAAACTCCTTCAAACAGCATATCACGGTGGTCACAAGCGTATTATTCTCAATGTACCGAGCAATAGAATGCCACGTCTGAGTGCAGAATTTCACACCTTGGAAATCGTGAACGTCTCGAAGTTCAGCGAGGTGGTAGCGTTTCTTCAAAAGGGCGTGTTTCCCATTAATAAGGACACCAACCTTCCTCAGCTTGATGAAAATAGTCATGGGTGTTTTAGTGATGTCAAAGGTCTTCAGTCTTTTAAACGTGCCTTAGAAATAGCCGCCTCAGGAGGACACCACGTATTGCTCAATGGCGCTCCTGGAATTGGGAAAACTATGCTCTTGGCTCGATTCCCGTCTATTTTACCACCAATGAATACATCGGACAGGAGTGTCTTTGCAATGATCAACGAGGAACGCGGCTCCACCTTCGGCGGTCGCCCAGTCATTAATACAGTACCTGAGGAATCCATAAAATCGCTCTTTGGCTCAAAGGAAGTCCAAGCGCTCAAGGACTATTTGGAGATAGATAATTCCGCTAATTGGAACTCGGAGGTAAGCGCTGTTTCGAAAGGAGTATTGGGCAAGTTTCATCGGGCTTATGGCGGGGCACTCATTTTGGACGAATTACCTACATTTTCAAAATCTGTCTTGGACGCCCTTTTGCTTCATATGGATCGACATAGGGTTCAGATGATTATGGCAATGAATCCGTGCCATTGCGGCTATTTCAATCATCCAGAAAAAGAATGCACATGCAGTGCTGCGGCTTTCCATAGATATCAAGGTATCCTTTCCGGTGCTTTGCTCGATCGTGTAGATCTTCAGTTGATGCATACTCTATCGGCGTCAAAGGTTGAGAGTGAAACATCTTTAACTATACAACGACGTGTCGTAGAGTCGTATGAGCGTCAGATAGACCGTTCAGCAGTTCAAAACGCACGGTTGTCCTTGGATGATCTTAAGCCCATTGTGTTGCACAACGACGCTATGAAACGACACTTTCTAAATCATTATAAGACGGCAATGTGGAGTTTAAGAAAGCAGCGAAGTTTGTTAAGTGTAACCTTGACCATCGCCGATTTAGAAGGTGTTCGACCAAGTAAAAAACACTTGGATGAAGCAGTGGCTCTTAGCGCATTTTCGGCCAAAGCTTCTGTGGGAGAATCAAAGCGGAGGACCTACAAACACCCAACAGTAGTTCTTGGGCCGAATATCAAAGTTTAGAAGAATTAACGTCTCCAGCTTGGATCTTTGGGATCAGGTGCGTTTTTAGTCCATTCAATAGGGCCGTTACAACCGATCTCGATGACCATTGCATTGGGAGAGCCAAATACGCCCAGCATAGCACTGCGCCATTCTCTAAATTCATCGATATCCGTGGCATAGCAGCTCAAAGTGAGGATACTAACGCTAGTGCCGTCGATGATTATAATGGCAGGGTCAACATGATCAACGGTTCGGTAATCGCGACCAGGAGTGATGCGCTTGTTCCCGATGAATTCCTTGAACCAGAATTTCAAGGCATACTTGAGTTCTTCTTCATCCTCATAAACGAAAGTGCTCAAATCGTATTTAGGACGAACACTATTGCCCAATTCGTTGACCTCTTTCTCGAGCTGCTTTAACTGATAGTACTGATGAAAGATGAATTGGGTTTCGCTTAATACACCGTAATTAGGTTCAGAGCCGTTGAGTTCCTTGATTTTGAACTTTGCACTCTGCTCTTGAAGAAATAGGGCAGTTCGCTGTTTTACTTCTTCAGTCTGTGCCAAAAGCATGAACGGCATAAAGGCTACGAGGAATGCTGTCTTTTTCATAATTGTAAATCTGCTACCACAAAGTTAGAACCTGCAACGATAATTAAGTCATCTGCTTCTGCCGCAATTTTAGCAGCCTCTAAAGCGCTGTTCACGTTATCGTATTGTGCTCCATTAAGCTCA
>CATAPZ010000046.1:0-2540 GCA_949486955.1 Cryomorphaceae bacterium
CCTCAGCATAGTCATTGTCAATTACAACGTGAAGGAGTTTCTTTCAC
The DNA here is from genome assembly GCA_949486955.1 of Cryomorphaceae bacterium. Taxonomy (GTDB): domain Bacteria; phylum Bacteroidota; class Bacteroidia; order Flavobacteriales; family Schleiferiaceae; genus UBA10364. Next base: position 48 of record CATAPZ010000046.1, read on the forward strand.
AGTGCCTAGATAGCATCTATCAGAGCAAGACGGACTTTGGTTTTGAGGTCATTGTTGTGGACAACCAGAGCAACGATTCGGGCGAAGCTGAAATCCTTCGTCAGTTTCCTAAAGTCCGTTGGATCAACAACAGCGAAAACCTAGGGTTCGGCAAGGCGAACAATGTAGGCTTCCAAGCAGCCCAAGGCACTTACACACTCATTCTTAACCCAGACACAGTCTTACGTTCAGATACGCTACAAAAGAGTTTGGACTACTTAAAGACTCACCCTGAAGTGGGCGGATTAGGCATTCAAGGTATTGACGGCAGTGGAAGGTTCTTGCCCGAATCCAAGCGCGCCCTTCCTACCCCACTAGTTGCGTTGTGGAAGATTAGTGGATTAAGTGCTCTCTTTCCTACCTCCAAGACCTTCGCTAAATACCACCTCGGGCACTTGAGTAAAGACGAAAACCACGAGGTTGATATTCTCGTGGGCTGCTTTATGATGGTTCCCACAAAACTATTGTTAGAGGTAGGCGGCTTCGACCCGCGTTACTTTATGTACGGAGAAGACATCGACCTGAGTTACGAATTACAGAAAACGGGCAGAAAAAACATATACTTCGCTGAAAGTAAAATCATTCATTACAAAGGCGAGAGTACAAAGCGCGGCAGTTTGAATTACGTCCGCATGTTCTATCAAGCGATGATTCTCTTTGCTCAGAAACAATTCAGCGGCGGTGCCGCCTGGGCCTATAAAAGCCTGATTTATCTAGGCATTTACTTACGTGCAGCGCTTGCTGTCGTGGCACGAATAGCGCGCAGTGCCTTTGCACCAGTGCTTGATGCTGCGGTCCTCTACTTTCTATTGGATACGGTAAAAACCTATTGGGAGCTTAACCACCGTTTCATCAATGGCGGTTCTTACCCGGACATATATACCTACAACGTCCAAGGCGCTTATGTGCTCCTATGGGTGTTTGGTTTGTGGGTAAGCGGCACGTATTTCAGAGGCGCCCAGCCCAAAAATATCGTGCGGTCCATGCTGGTCACAACACTCATTATTGGATTTGGCTACGGCCTGCTACCTGAGGAGTTGCGCTTCTCCAGAGCCCTACTTGTTCTAGGTGCCTTGGTCGGTACTGCGAGTTTGATCGTTTACCGCGCACTAATCGCAGCTGTGACCGGACAAAGGCTGTTTTCTAACGAACAAAGGCAGCCTCGCGTTATGTTCTACGGAAGCAAAGACAACCTCAGCACATTGGAGAAGATTTTAAACGAAAGTGGCGTACGTCCTTCCTTTTTGTGGTTCCAAGAACCGTTAGAAAACGAAAGTTTTGAGCAATTAGAGGCACTAGTGAAACTGCACCGCATCAATGAATTGGTTGTTGATTGTTCCTCGAGTAGTTATGATGAACTCATTGCCATAACCGAAGCCTTGGGTTCGCAGACTTCTGTGAAATCTTTACTCCCGGAGCGCGCATTCATCATTGGTTCAAACAGCAGCTTGAGCCAAGGATTGACCTACAAGAAAGCACTGCGGATTACTGATGCAAATTACCTGCGTCAACGTCGCGTTTACGAGATAGGGTTCACTCTTCTTCTATTGTTTACTTTGCCAATATCCTTCTTAATCGCACAATTCATGAGCCGAGGTAAAGGGTGGCGCCTGTGGGTATCTTCTGCTGGAAAACTTCTCTCTGGGAAACGGACATTGATTGGGTATTCAAGAGCTTTAGGAGAAAAGTTTTCACTACCACAGATGCCGCAACCAATTTTTGACATTTGCAGAGAACTGCCTCAGGAATTAGACTTTTCTCAAAATGCGAGAGCACTCGCTGAGGATTATGCAAAAGAGGCTGAGCTGCGCAGTGACCTATTGCGCTTATGGCAATTGACCAAATGCACGACGCCTTAAATTACCACGGTTTTTTGCCGTAAATTCGAGGTCGATAAACCTAGATATCAATGGCTCAATTCGAACTTATCCTGCCCAAAATGGGCGAATCCGTTGCAGAAGCTACCATTACCACGTGGCTCAAAAATGAAGGCGACTTCATTGAAGCAGAGGAAAGCATTGTTGAAGTTGCTACCGATAAAGTAGATAGTGAGGTTCCTTCACCCGTGAGTGGAACGCTTGTGAAAATCATCAGCAATGTAAATGACGTCGCTCAGGTAGGCGCAGCTATCGCCATCATTGAAACTGAAGGTTCAGGAGAAACTGAAGCAACCACAGAAAGTGTGCCTGCTCCCGCTCCGGCACCTGAAGTTGAAAAAGTTGCAGCAGAAATTGAAACACAAGTAGCCGCTGCCGCCCAAACCGTGGCTCCAGCCGCCCCAAATGCACCTATCGCCAAAAATTCTAACGGCCGCTTCTACTCTCCTTTAGTCCGCAGTATGGCGAAGGAAGAAGGTATCGGTCAAGCGGAATTGGATCAAATTAAAGGATCTGGTAAAGACGGACGTGTCACCAAGAAAGATGTCCTCGCCTACTTAGAGGGTGGACGTACTGC
>CATAPZ010000047.1:0-7247 GCA_949486955.1 Cryomorphaceae bacterium
ATCAAATTCTGTCCGCCAGAACCTCGGGTAAGCGATAAATAAGTGGTTTCCGCATCAAGCGCATTCGATAACCACGCGATCAATCGGGTGTTTTCATCGTCTGGATGAGCTGCCATATAAAGCACTCTTTTACCCGAAGCGAAGCGCTGCATTTCAGCCAAAGTCTGGCTTTTATCGAGGGGCTTGTATTGCGCAACTACTTGATTCACAGAAGCCATAGTAAAGACTAGCACCAATACTTGAACAATACAAGGTTTGGATGTTATCTTAGTAGTCCAATTTCTAACTGACATATGAAGAGATTTTTACTCGTATTAATCACCGCCATTTCTGTAACCGCCAACGCCCAATTAAAGTTGAATTTAAAATCGGGCACCTACAACTTAACTGAAGGCAGCTACCTTCAAATTCAAAGCAGCAGCCCAACATACGGGGTTGCTTTGTGGGATCACGCAGTGCTTGCCGAAGATAAAAAAGCATTGGTGGATTTAGGTGTAGAACTCTTCCATTATTTACCTGAGAACGCATTTGAGGTACGTCTACCAAAAGGCGTGAGTGCTTCAGATCTCAAGGCAGCGGGAGTTCGTGCATTTACCGCATGGACACCACGGATGAAATTAGACGGCCCATTGAGCATCGGAGATATCCCTTCTTGGGCTGTCCTAAACGATGGAAATATTGCTGTCCAATTCTTAACTGCTCCAGAATTCTCTACCTCCCTACGTTACACCAAAGGGATGCTGCCTTTGCAAGACGGTTGGTACACGGCTTCTTTGAAGATTAAGGACTTGGAAAAATTGGCCAAGGAACCTCATATATTGTTTATTCAAGCGATTGAGGAGCCGGGAACGATTGAAAATGAGAACAGCCGTGCTTCATCTCGAGTTGCCTTCATGCAACAAGACGGTGAATTTACTGGTGAAAATGTTGTAGTCGGTGTTGGTGATGATGGCGATATAGGCCCACACGACGATTACCGTGGACGTCTTACCTCATTAGCGGGTAACTCTATTGGTGACCATGGCGACCACGTAGCGGGAACTGTCTTTGCCGCAGGTAATATCGACCCAGACGGTGCCGGTAATGCGACAGGTGCCACCATGGTCTACTACGATTATCCGCAAAACCTCAGCAATATTGACAACCACTATTCACTGTACGGCATTCGCGTGACCAACAGTTCGTACTCAAACGGTTGTAATGCAGGTTACACTGCGTACGCTCAACAAATGGACAAAGACGTTCGCGACAACCCTGCGTTGATGCACGTCTTTAGCGCTGGAAATAGCAATGGCTCGAATTGTGGTTACGGTGCAGGTTCCCAATGGGGGAATGTAACTGGAGGCCACAAACAAGGAAAGAATGTGGTTGCTACTGCCAACATCACATACCTCGATGCTATTGCGCCTTCTTCGTCCCGAGGCCCTGCTGCCGATGGACGTATTAAGCCGGATCTTGCTGCGGTAGGTACCAACGTCTACTCAACTATTGACGGACACACCTACGGTTTTAAGACGGGTACTTCTATGGCCGCACCAGGTGTTGCCGGATTCTTTACCGTACTCCACAATGCCCACGACGAATTGCAAGGCGATACTGCCACTGGCGGTTTATTGAAAGCCATTGCCATGAATACGGCCGATGATTTGGGCAACAACGGTCCAGATTTCATCTTCGGATACGGACGAGTGAATGCACGTCGTGCCATCAAAACTATTCGTGACACGGCTTGGTTTACTAACTCTATTACAACGGGTGATACATTGACCTACGATATCAACGTACCTAACGGGGCACGTGAATTACGTGCAATGCTCTACTGGACAGACAAGGAAGGATCGACCTTTGCTTCTAAAGCTTTGGTGAACAATCTAGACTTCACAGTAACTGATCTGACAGGTTCAACAACCTACCAGCCTTGGGTACTGAACCCGACACCCAATAACGTTACACTAAACAACTTAGCGGTACGTTCCACGGACACCTTAAACAATGCAGAGCAGGTCACTCTCGATGCACCGAGCAGCGGTGATTACCGCCTCACTGTTTACGGAACCAACGTTCCACAGGGGCCACAAACCTTTTATGTAGTGTACGATATCACCGTAGAGCGCATGAAAATCGCCTATCCTTTTACCGGTCAGTCGTTGACCCCAGGAGCCATGGTCGTTCGCTGGGACGGCGAAACCAACGGCCTTAGCTGGCAGTTTTCTTCTAACGGGGGAAGCTCCTGGAACAACCTTACGTTGAATCCGATCACAGGTCAAGGTATGGCCAACTGGACTGTACCAAATAGCCCGACCGACGACGCATACTTGCGTGTGATTAAAAACGGAGACACCTCCGTGGTAGGCCCGATGACCATCATGCCGCAGGCATCAGGTCTTACCGTTGATTGGGTATGTCCTGACAGCTTGAAAGTGACTATTAACCCAGTGACCTCTGCGACCGATTATACAGCCTACATCTTGGGAACGAAATACATGGATTCCGTCTTTACTGCATCAAGCAACAGCATGGTTATCCCTTACGTAGTAACTACGGACACGTGGATCAGTGCTTCAGCCAATTACAACGGCGCCCCAGGGAAGCGTTCTTATGCAGTTGATCTACCAAGTGGTACTCAGAACTGTCCACTTCCGCGCGATCTAGAGCTTAAGGCCGTAATGAATCCACAATTTGTAAGCAGCTGTCAGAGCAGCAGTATTGACGTAGCGGTTCAAGTTCGAAACCCTTCTACTAATACCTTAGATACACTTCCTGTGGCCTATGAATACTTGGGCAACATCGTACGTGATACCATTTTTGACGCAGTTGCCCCTTATGGGGATACTGTATTTGCGTTCCCTAACCCAATCACTTGGTCCGGAACAAGCAACGGCTCTATCCGTGCATGGACAGAGCTTAGTGGCGATATGAACGGCCAAAACGATACAGTGGATCAAACCATTACCTATTTGAATTCTTCATTGTACAGCTTGCCGTTCCTCCAGAACTTCAATACTTTCAACAACTGTGGTACCAATACCAATTGTGGGGCGACGGTATGTAACCTTGGCGGAGATTGGACCAACCTCAGTAACGGTACGGAAGATGATATCGACTGGAGAACCAATGGTGGAGGTACCGCTTCAAACGGCACAGGACCTTCATCAGGCTTTGGCAACAGCGGTAAATACCTCTACCTAGAGAGTTCCGGCAACTGTAATTTTCAAGATGCTGTATTGTACAGCCCTTGTATTGATCTTAGTGGTGCTATCGCGCCAGAACTAGATTTTGCCTACCACATGAACGGCGCTACCATGGGCGATCTACTCGTTGAGATTTTCGACGGAACTTCATGGACCACCCTTCTCAGCGTGAGTGGTGATCAGGGCAACAGCTGGAAGACGGTGAATACCGACCTCAGTGCATTTACAGGAGATACTGTTTTATTGCGCTTTACCGGAACCACCGGAGACGATTACCAAAGTGATGTCGCGATTGATAACATTGCGATTGAAGATAAAATAGGAACGCCTATTGCGGACTTTACTGCTTCAACTTCAACGCCGTGTTTAAATGCTCCAATGACTCTGCTGGATCAAAGTGCGAAGTCGCCAACAAGCTGGAATTGGACCATTACTCCAAACACATTCAGCTTTGTCAACAGTACTTCTGCTAGCTCACAAAACCCGCAGGTTAGTTTTAGTGCGTTGGGCAGTTATACGGTGACGCTCGTTGCAACGAATACCTACGGCAGTGACACCATCACAAAAACCAACGAAATCGTAGTAAGTGCATTGCCGAGCTTGCCGATTGTACAAACATTTACGACGAACAGCCTTGGTGATTTCACCGTGCGTAATGCGGACAATGGAACAACCTGGACTCGTGGTGATGTAGATGGACCTACAGGAGCCAAAACGGGCGTGATGTACATGGGCTATTTCAACTACAACACCGTAGGTACAACCGACGGTCTATTGAGTCCAAAGTTTGACATCAGCGGGTATACCAACCCTACCCTGATGTTTGACGTGAGCTACGCGCCATATTCAACCTCGTATTTCGACCAGCTTGCAGTCGTTGTTAGTGACGATTGTGGGAGCACCTTTGATACGCTTTACCTGAAAGCCGGTGCTGACCTCAGCACAGCAGGAACGAGCACCTCAACGTTTGTACCGAATGACCCTTCAGATTGGAGAACAGATACTGTGAGTTTATCAAACCTTACTTCTAATAATGTCCAATTCGAATTTGTAGGTATTTGTGGCTATGGTAACAACTTGTACCTCGACAATATCCGTGTGATTGACCTCGCAGGCACACCTTCTGTGGCAACGTTAGACGTACCTTCATTAATTTGTGAAGACGAGCCGTTCAACTTTGCCTTGAACAGCACGGATACTACGTTAGCGGGGAACTTTAGTTTGAATCGTCAAGGTTCATCTATTGTAAATACCTTTATGGGGATGGGCGCTCATACCTCTACCCTCACCTCAGCAACGGACTATTACCTCGAGTATGTGTACTACAATGAAAACACATTTGTTGCAGATTCAGCATTGCTCGTTCCAGGGCCGAAGCTACGTCCACAGTTTACTTTAGGACTTGCAGGTGGTTTGACCTACAATTTCCAAGACAACTCTACACCTGCACCAACCGCATGGTTCTGGGACTTTGGGGATGGAAATTCAAGCAACCAACAAAACCCACAGCACACCTATGCTGCAAATGGTTCATACACAGTAAAACTGATTGTCACGACAGATTGTGGGGTAGATAGCACAATCACCACCTTCAACAATATCGGACTGGATGAGGAAGGCGCGATGCCAATGGTCTTCTATCCAAACCCAACCAATGACATTCTGAGCATCGCAACTGGTGGTGATTTGGGTGAAGCATCTATTGAAATCTATTCAATAATAGGTACCCTGTTGCAACGCTCTACCTATGCAGCGCTAAGTGAAACTGTTCGTTTGGATCTCAGTAGCCTACCAGCAGGAATGTACACGGTGCAAGTACGCACGAGCGCGGGAACTGTAACTCAAAATGTGAGTAAGCTTTAAGCGCGCTTGCTGATCGCCAGCAATCCTACTAAGGTGAGCAGGCCATTATATACTAGTAATTCAAAGCCTATGGCGTATCCCAACTGGGGTGCCCATAGGCTTATTTGATACGCGACGATTGGCGCTGCGATACAAATAGCAAGTACAGCCCATCCCTTGATCTTGCGGTTAAACAACAAGGCAAAACTGAAGAGCCCGACTAATGGACCGTAGGTATAGCCAGCAGCGGTAAAGAGTGTACTAATAATACTCTCCGATTTCAAGGAGTAAATCAAAAGCATTACCACCAAAAGGACTAGCATGAACCCTACATAAACTCTTGTGCGCACCTTGGTAGACCCGTTGGACTTCATGCCTAAAAAGTCGATACAGAATGCAGTAGTTAATGAGGTAAGTGCACTGTCCGCACTAGAGAAAGCTGCAGCGAGAAGACCAAGGAAGAATACTACAGGCAGTGCTGTAGGTAGTGATGGATGCATGGCGATGGCCGAGAAGAGTTTATCTCCTGTAGCAGTGATGCCTGTATTCGCTGCAAATTCAGTCAAAAAGATACCCAACGAAAGGAACAACAAATTCACTACGAGCAATGCACCGCCAAGCAGCACCATGTTCTTTTGTGCATCCTTCAGGCGTTTCACAGTAAGATTTTTCTGCATCATATCTTGGTCGAGCCCTGTCATAGCGATGGCAATAGATGCACCACCGAGCAATTGACGCCACCAGGCTTTGGGGCCAGTCAACTCCACAAAACGCCAGTCTGGGTGTCCAGAAAGAAACTCTATATAACTACTATCGGCAGGAACGACGGCCTTGCCGACAAAGTAAAAAGCCATGACCGCTGCTAGAAGCATTAGGGTGGTTTGAAGCGTGTCTGTGAAAACAATGGTGGCGATGCCTCCTGAGGCGCTGTAGATGGCAATGAGTAGCAGTATGGATACCGCAGTAACCACGAATGGTATTCCCAATGCATCGCAGATGAGCACTTGAACGACCATGGAAACGATGTACAATCGGGCCGCCGCACCAACAATCCGTGAAAGCAAGAAAAACAGTGACCCCGTTCTGTAGCTTTCCAATCCCAATCGAATACCTAGGAACTCGTAAATGCTGATCACGTTGTTTTTGTAGTATACAGGCAACAACACACCAGCAATGAACAGATAGCCCAAGAAATACCCCACTACCATGAGCATGTAGGTCATGCCTGAAGCAGCCGTCCAGCCGGGGACACTAATGAATGTCACTCCGGAGAGTGATGCACCGATCATCCCAAAACTTACCAGCAGCCAATTGGCATTTTTATTCGCATTAAAGAAGGTTGCGTTGGAGGCGCCGCGTGAGGTGATATAGCCTACAAAAGCCAAAAGACTCACATAAAGGAGCAATAGGAGTAAAAAGAGTGCGTTGTTCATTCCACAAATATGCGCAATCCCTTACTTTTGAGACGGAATGAATTTTTCAAGTCGTAAAATAGAATTGGCCGTAGAGGAAATCTCTCGCTTACCGGGCATCGGTAAAAAGACTGCCCTAAGATTGGCACTGCACCTCTTGCGCAGGCCCGCAGCCCAGACAGAAAGCCTCAGCGCTGCCTTATTGGATTTGAGAAACAACACCACCTTTTGCAGAGAATGTCATACCATTTCTGATACTGAAATATGCAGCATCTGCAGCAGCCCCAAACGCGACAAGAGCATTGTCTGTATCGTTGAAGATGTGCGCGATGTAATGGCCATTGAAAATACGGGCGGATATAGCGGCGTTTATCACGTCCTTGGTGGACTCATCTCCCCAATGGACGGTATCGGTCCGAGCGACCTTACTATAAATGCCCTTATAGACAAGATGAAAACCGGAGAGGTGAAAGAAGTTGTATTCGCATTAAACACAACTATGGAGGGGGATACTACCAACTTCTACCTCTACCGTAAAATCAAAGATTTCGGAGCGAGCTTAACGACTATTGCGCGAGGAATCGCGGTAGGCGATGAACTCGAATTTGCAGATGAAGTAACCCTTGGCCGCAGCATCCAACACCGCATACCTTACGAACAAAGCCTTCCACAGTAATGCTAGACCTCAGCATAGTCATTGTCAATTACAACGTGAAGGAGTTTCTTTCACAGTGCCTAGATAGCATCTATCAGAGCAAGACGGACTTTGGTTTTGAGGTCATTGTTGTGGACAACCAGAGCA
>CATAPZ010000048.1:0-2669 GCA_949486955.1 Cryomorphaceae bacterium
ATGAAGCCGTTGGAACCGCTCATAGTACCTGCAACGCCAATGTTTGTAGCAAGGCCAAATCTATCATTGATGCCTTTTTCCATCATTAAACGCTGCTCGTGGAAGACGGTGTTCACTTGAGTAACTGCACGGTAATCACCGAAGGCTACTTGCGGGAAACTCAAGTGGCTGAGCCAAGTTGTTTGTGGCATTCGATCGCTTTCAGTCGCAAGATTGTATTTGAATCCAACAGTCACTGGGTCGATACCTCGAACCCCCGCAGGATTGATAAAAATCGTTGGGCTAGAATAGGCCTCTGTGTTTGTGTTTATGACTGCTCTTACCTCAAATCGCTCGGTTAACCCGAAGCGAAGCACCTCCTCAATCTGGTGTCGATTGGTTTTGGTACTTAGGTTATCGACGCTATTTGAAAACTGATATCCACCTTCATACTGGAACCAGCCTACCGGAGTGATAAACGCACTTTCAGTAATGTCCGGACGGTCGGTAGTGATGGCACCCATGATCGAGTCGGTCTGTGACCATGCAAGGTTGGTAAGTAGCAGCGCTGCGAAAAGACTAAGCTTCTTCATATGGAATAGGACTTTGGTGGGGGTCCAATTCTGGATTCCCCAATTCTTTAACTAATAATTCTTCAATCTCTGGAGTAATGACGTGCTCCATGGTCTCGGCACCCGGGTGAATGTGGTCAGCTGCCATACCCAAGCGCTCTGTCAAATACAGCTCCCAAAGGCGGTGCAAACGCACTACTCTGCGGCCTTCACTGCGGCCCAATTCTGTCAATGCATAACCGCTACCGTGCTCCACAACGAGCAATCGGCGCTTCAAATCTCTCAGAGCATTCCTCAGTTTTTCTGGCCGCATCACTCTAATAGACAACATATTTTCAGCAGATAGCACAACACTCACTTCATTACGCTCCTCTTGCTGATACATCAGCTTCAAAACGTTTTCTCGTACGGTCTTCTTTTGATTCGCCATAGCTCTCCTACGCTTGGCTAGCCATCCCTTTTCCGGGGCAAAAATCAATGAGCCAAAACCGAAAAAAGCAAGGACCAAAACTACCCAAGGGCCTGTGGGCATCTTCGGAATAGCGCTCGAAATGTAGGTACCAGTGATGGCCGAGCTCGCTGCAAAGACCGCGGCCAGTAGCAACATGGTAGGTAGACTTTTCGTCCAAGCTCGAGCGGCTGCCGAGGGAGTGATCAAAAGGGCTGCCATGAGCACCACACCTACCGTTTGAATGCCTATGGTGATGGCAAGAACGGTGAGAACCGTAAACGTGAATCGGATTAAAGGCACAGGAAGGCCAATGGCTGATGCAAAATCCTCGTTAAAGGTCATTAATTGAAACCCCTTGTAAAACAATCCTACACCGACCATCAAAATCACCGCTAGCGCAGAAAATACGTAGACATCATACATGGTAATCGCTGCAGCCTTTCCCAACAGGTAGCGCTCTAAACCTGCCTGCTGGCCTTGTCCAGTACGCTGAATGTAAGACATTAGCATAATGCCAAACCCGAAGAAGGTGGAAAGCACCAAACTAACGGCAGTATCGCTTTTAAGCTTCGTTCTGCTCTGGATATAACCAATGCCATAGTGCGCTATAAGTCCGCTAATCAAAGCACCCACAATGAGGAAGATAGGATTGCGTCCGTCGCCCAATAAAAAGGCCAAAACTACTCCCGGCAAAAGGGCATGTGCTATAGCATCTCCAACAAGACTCTGCCCCTTCAAATAACTGAAGGCGCCAACCACAGCTGCCGACGAAGCGAGCAGAGTGGTTCCGATGAGTACCTTGAGGAAAATTGGATCCATCGCTTACTTCTCCGGTTTGTTTTCCTTGAATTCTGGTTCGCGAAGCGGGAACTCCTCTGTGCTGATCAAATCTCCCAGTTTAGAGAGCACGGTCAATCGACCACCGTAGGCCTCTTGAAGCAATTCCTTGGTGAAAACTTGCTCTTTAGGGCCGGCAGCGACCAATCGTGTATTCAACAAAACAATGTGATCGAAATATTCATTTGCCGTCTGAAGGTCATGGTGCACTATAATTACCGTCTTGCCCTGATTCTTCATCTCGCGCAACAACTGTAAAATAGCGTCTTCCGTTGCTGCATCCACCCCTACAAAAGGTTCGTCCATCAAATAGATATCTGCTTGCTGCGCCAGAGAACGCGCGATAAAAACACGCTGCTGCTGACCGCCCGAAAGCTGAGAAATTTGACGGTGTGCAAATTCAAGCAAATTCACTTTTTCGAGCGCTTCAGTTGCAATCCGCTTGTCCTCTTTTGAGATGCGACGGAACAAGTTGTTCTTGCGGTAGCGGCCCATCAACACCACATCCATGACGTCGGCAGGGAAGTCCCAATCCACACTTTCACGCTGGGGCACATAGCTCACTCGCTCACGCACCTTATCCAAGGGCTGTCCGAAAATCTCTGTATATCCACTGTCCGGTTTCATCAGGCCCATGATAGTCTTCAACATGGTGGTTTTACCCGAACCGTTCGGGCCTACGATGCCTACAATCTTGCCCGTTGGCAGCGAAAAGTCAACGTCCCACAACACAGGTTTGCTGTGGTAGCTGACAGTTAAGTTGTGTACTTCTATGCTCTTTTCCATCATTTCAAAGAGTTTAAAATTTGTGTCGTGTTATAATTAAATGC
>CATAPZ010000049.1:0-3002 GCA_949486955.1 Cryomorphaceae bacterium
CCAGAACCCGTAGCTCTAACTACCGATCCGGCTAAGATGACTAAGAATATAAATACCAGCGAAACTGTCGCAAGCTTCTTGATAAGTGGACTGATCATATCTTTTATTTCAAAGTAGCCGAATACAAACCTCCACCACCAACAGCAGCTACACGCGCTGTTATTTCAGATGGGCTCACTAAGGTTGAATCGTAAGAAACAATAGCGGTACTATCCGCAAAAGTGATCTCGAAATTGACAATACCAGCACTCTTTCCAAGCTTGCTTTCAATAATGCCCTTGCAGCCCATTTCACAGGTCATTCCAGAAATAAATAAGGATGCCTCAGCATTAGCTGTTGCTTCTGCCATAGGTTCAATAGCCGTTGCCGGAATAGTAAGCGACTCTGGTTCAGGAGATGAACAAGATGCTAGGACCAATGTTGCTGCAAGTAGTACAGTGTATTTCATCACTCTATTTTTTTACAAAATTAAGGGCGGTCAGGAAAAGGACTGTGCTTTTTGTTACAAATTTGCCGAATGAGCACTACAAAAGAAAACAACCCCTTACTGCCTTGGTTCATTTTCATTGGACTTGCCTTAATCTGGGGCTCATCCTTCATCCTCATGAAACGAGGTCTCGAAAGCTTCACCTACACTCAAGTAGGTACGCTCCGAGTAAGCATTGCCGCTCTTTTTATGACGGCCATCGGGTTCAGACACTTTCGATTTTTTCAAAGAAAAGATCTCGTCCCATTACTAATTGTAGGATTTCTAGGCAATGCCATTCCTTATATTTTGTTTCCTCTGGCGGTCAACCATCTTGATAGTGGCGTAGTAGGAATCATTAATTCCCTAGTTCCACTTTTCACAGTTTTAATTGGCGGTTGGTTCTTTGGCCAAAAAGCCGGTAAAACCGGATGGCAAGGTGTTGCAGTGGGACTAATTGGTGCCGCACTATTGATCCTTCCAATGAACAGTATACTCCAAGGCGCTTTCGAAATGGAGGGCGAACTGGCTTACGGTCTGTTTGGGGTCCTTGCCACAATGATGTATGGGACTTCAGTGAATACCTTGAAAATGCAATTACCGCACTTAAAAGCACTAACGGTGACCACCCTTAGCTTGGCGAGCGCTGCCCCTTTCACCATAATTTACAGTATAAGTTCTGGCGTTTTCGAAGTTTTTAGCACCGATCCAAACGCGTGGCAAAATTTCGGCTACATCTGTATCCTTGGTATCCTTGGTAGTGGTATTGCAGTAATGATGTTCAACAACCTCATCCAGATGACCAGCGCATTGTTTAGTTCATCAGTGACCTATGCCATTCCTGTGGTTGCCGTTTTATGGGGCGTGTGGGACGGTGAGCAGATTCTCTGGAACCACCTTGTGGGATTGCTCGTGATCATCACAGGTATCTACCTCATCAACAAAAAATAAAATCCCCCACAGCAAAGCCGTGAGGGATTATTTTGTCGGAGTAAAGACTGTTCTATTTAAACAGTTTTGATTTTACATCTTCATTGAATTCAATCGAATCAACGACGATTGTGAATTGCTGTTGACCGGCACTTTGTTTAGTCACCTTTGGCATTTTCACACCGCCGAACTCACCCCATTCTTCAATGGTTGTGGTTACCGCCATATCGCCTTGAGGTGTTTCCGTAGTTTCAGTGCTCTTGTAGAACAAACCGGTAGCTACGTCGAAGTACATGGTCTTATCACCTTCAGAAACTTGGTAAACTGCTTTACCGTCCATCAACGTCTGACCGTCGAAAGTGAACGATTCCAAATCTTCCATCCAGGCCAATTCATCGACAACATAAGCTGCTTGCTCCTTCAATTCTTCGAGCTCCTCACCTTCTAGATCTTTCTTGCCTTGCATACCACTTTGCTTACCTACGCCATCCACGTAAGTCATTTTCATTACGGTCATGCCTTGCATGCTCTGCTCCATCATGAACTTACCAGGAGTCATCTTAGCAGTACGCATCTTGATCTTACCTGGCATACCTGGGATCTCAAGGTGGGCTTTCATATCGATGGCGCTCAAAGCCTTTAGCGCTTCAACGCCACCCATAGCTTCGTAATAGTTACCGAAAACCGTCTCGAGGTTTACACCTTCCGGCATAAACAAGAATGTTGGCGCATCAGTAGGTTGGCCTTCTGCATTAAAGTACTCAACTGTGCCAAAGGCAGCCATTCCTGCAGCTACATCTTGAGCCTTACCAACTACAGAGATGGTAAGATTCTCGGTACGCATATACTCTTTAGATACGCGCATCACGTCCTCAGCAGTTACCGCCTCTAGACGCGCGAGGTAATTGTTGTAGTAGTCTGCAGGTAAACCGTAGCGTGCTATATTCAGTGCAAAGTTCGCAGCACTTGATGTGCTCTCAAGTGAACGGCCAAAAGCGCCGCTCAAAGAAGCTTTTGCGGCGATGAGATCTTCATCACTTACTTCTTCGGTACGCATTCTTCCGATCTCGTACAAGAATTCAACGATGGCGGAATCTGTTACTTCATTACGCACCTTGGCAGATGCACCGAATGTTGAATTTAATTGATCTACGCCGAAGCTTGAATATGCCCCATAAGTGAATGCTTTGTCCTCGCGGAGGTTAGTGAACAATCGGCCCGACATACCGCCACCGAGAATCTGATTCGCAACACGCAATGGCTCGATATCAGGGTGTCCTTGAGGAAGGTCAATTACGTTACCCAACCAAACCACAGATTGTACCGCAGATGGCTTATCCACCATTACAATACGTCCTGCTGCAGGAACTGCAGTTTTCTCATAGCTGTGCGCAGGCACCTCGGCAGCTTTCCAGCCCTTCAATGCTTTGCTCAACTTCTTCTTAGCCTCTTTCGTGGTTATATCACCGATAACCACCATGTAGGCGATGTTTGGACGGAAGTACGTTGAGAAATAATTCTTACAATCTTCAAGCGTCACAGCTTCAACTGTTGCCTCTGTCATCACCTCACCATAAGGGTGCTTTAAACCATATAGAGTTGCACC
>CATAPZ010000050.1:0-1799 GCA_949486955.1 Cryomorphaceae bacterium
CTGATGTTGTTCGTTTTGATTGACGGTTGGTCTCTCATCTCCGCGACGCTCGTCAGTAGCTTTGCGCTTTAGGAGAGATTATGAGACCCGAAATGGTTCTTGAGATTGGCCGAGAGGCATTGTGGCTTGCAGTGATGTTATCGGGACCAATTCTTGGTGTTGCGTTGGCGGTGGGTTTGGTCATCGGTGTTATTCAGGCTGCAACTCAAATACAGGAAATGACACTGAGCTTTATCCCAAAGCTCGGTGCAGTTGCCGCCGTTATTTTCTTAGTCGGACCATGGATGCTGAGACTCATAGTGACCTTCACTCAAAGGTTATTCCTCGAAATACCAGGGCTGGTGGGCTAGATAATGCTGTTATCTACCGACGGAATACTATCAGGTGTATACCTCTTCTCGGCGCCCTTTTTGCGAATTTCAGCCATGATGATAGTGGCGCCTATATTCAGTGCTCCGGGCTTTAATCTGCGGGCGCGAGTTTTGCTATCGGTGCTCGTTGCCGCACTTGTGGCTCCGTCCATGACGATACCTAGCTCTTTCGATTTAATGAGCACGTTGGGCTTATTAATGAGTCTGCAAGAAATCGCTGTTGGGTTGATGATTGGATTTACCTTGCAGCTTGCATTTGGCGCGATTGTCTTTGGCGCCCAAGCCATGTCTATGACAATGGGACTGGGCTTTGCCATGGCGGTAGATCCACAAAATGGGGTTCAGGTGCCGGTTGTTGCCCAGTTATACGTTATTTTAGGCACACTTTTATTTTTATCAGTGGATGGCCATCTCGCACTTATTGATGCCGTAGTGCAATCCTATAGCCTAATTCCCATAGGCTCACTCAGCATTTCTGCTTCATCGTTTACGGCGCTAGTGTCATTGGGGTCGATTGTCTTTGCTGGTGGCATTTTATTAGCGTTACCTGTCATGACAGCTCTGCTGCTTATCAATCTTGCGTTTGGAATAATTACTCGAACTGCACCTCAGCTAAATATCTTCGCGGTTGGATTCCCAGTAACTATCTTGGCCGGCCTTTTTATTATGTTTTTGGTCATGCCCGGATTTCTGGTGGCCCTTACCAATATCTTTCAGTTCGCTAGTGAGCAGAGCCTCACCATTTTTAGATAGGAGAACTGATTGTGGCAGAGGAGCAGTTAGGTCAGGAGCGAAGTGAACAGCCGACAAGTAAGCGACTAGACGAATCGCGAAAGAAAGGTCAGGTGGCCCGCTCGCGTGAGCTAAATATGCTGTTCGTAATGATCGCGAGTATTTTATTTTTATGGGGTCTGGGCGGTTGGATGATCGAGACTGGTGGGGAATTAGTAACCTATGCGCTATCTCCTTCTGGCGAGCTGTTAACTAATCCGAGGCTACTACCTAGCCACCTTGCGAGTGTCATTACGTCTGCAGGCAGTCTCTTAACACCCTTTTTAGCAGTGACAGTAGTCGCAGCACTTGCGGGCCCCGCCGTTATGGGCGGGCTTTTATTTAGCCCGCAGGCTATCGCTTTTAAAATCGAAAAGCTGGATCCGATCAAAGGCTTGGGCCGTGTCTTCTCGACAAAAGGCCTCATCGAGCTCGTGAAGGCGTTGCTGAAATTTTTCTTAATATCGGCCGTCGCTATTTTGCTCTTCCTATCTATGGAGGGCGAGGTTATGAAGCTGGTGTCACTAAATGTTAAGGAAGCCATTGTCCGCTCAGGTGAAATGATTATCTGGGCAGTGCTGTTACTCTCAATGACGTTAGTCCTCATTGCCGCTATCGACGTGCCATATCAGCTGTGGAGTCATAACAAACAGCTGA
>CATAPZ010000051.1:0-2544 GCA_949486955.1 Cryomorphaceae bacterium
AGTGCGGCATTAACGCTGTCGTTCGGGAAATATTGAATAAAGTCTGTGGCGGTTCCCGCGTTCTGCCAAAAGGCTTCATCGAGTAAACCATCGACAGTGACCTTGTCGTCTATTTTTTTAGCCTGAACATTGGGGCCGACTTGTCCTGCTATAGACAGCGAAAAGGTTAAAAATAGGGGTAGGTAAATTCTTCTCACGCTTTATTGTGATTTATTGACACAAATAACGAAAATTTTTCGGAATTACAGATCTTCAACGCGCACAACGCGCTTGGTAATGATACCGTTTTCCACTTTGAAGTACAACGGCATCTCTTGAACGCCCAGGGTTTCTATGATTATACTGCGGCTACCCCCGAGATCGCTCAGGTGCTGACCTCCAAGATCATCGGTCACAATAGCTTCGTACCATTCGCCTAGTGGGCTGCGCTGTTGTGGAAGACCGTCAATAGAAAGCAGTACCCAGTTATTCATAGTCTGCTTCTTAGCAACGGATCTAAGTTCATTGCGGCATTCTACGCACCACGAGGCCCATATGGCAACAATATTATCTTTTAGCGACATGCGCTCGAGCGAAACGAGTTCACCTTGCGGCGTCTCTAAAGCAAATTCAGGGAATGGGCTGCCGACACCAAACTTCTGTGCATTCTCCGCCACCTGAGCCGTAAAAACATAGGTTTCTTCAAATTCTTCCACCCACATGTTAAAGGCAAGCACATCATTTGATGCGGGTGCCAATTCAGTTAAAGCATCATTCACCCCACGCAATACCTCGCGGTCTACGCCATACTCTAACACTGGGTTTTGTCCAATCCTGTGGTAGACGGTCATTAGGTTGGATAACCTCCCAGGTACAGCAATGAGACTGTCTAGAATGCGTTGTCTATATCCATCTGCATATGCGAAAAACACGCTGTCTACAGTACGTAATCCTTTAAAAGTAGTACTGTCTTTATAGGTTGTTTTGATGGCATCCAGACTATCGATCAAAGCAATGAGATCCAATTGCATTTTACGCTGTTCCCCAAGCCAATTGTTCTCTGCATCGCCCGAGATAAAGCCATCTTCGGAAATAGTAAGTTCTTTTGTATCGGGTCCAACAACCGCGTGTACTACAGGCAATTCTCCTTCCAAAGGAAGGAAGCTGATCATCTGAAGTGTATCGAAGGCAACTTCAAAGACGTCATTACCGATAATGTCGAGACTATCCATCACAGTGAACGCCCCGTCGGCTTCACGGTACTGAACCGCATAGCTACCCGTTTCTTCTAACTCAAAGCGAATAAGTGTATCGGCTTGCTCGCTGCAGGAAGCTAAAACAAGACCTGCAAGTAATGCCCAGAGCTTACGCATCTAATTTCTCGCGCAATAGGGCGCTTGCTTTTTTAGGATCTGCACTGCCTTTGCTGTATTTCATCACCTCACCCATGAAGAGTCCGATGAGTCCTTTTTTACCTGAGCGGTATTCCTCAATCTTTTCTGGGTATGCAGCCAAAGCTTGATCTACCCATGCTTGTAGCTGGTCGCTATCGCCTTGTTGGATCCATCCGTTTTGCTCACAAAGTGCAGCAGCATCGGCCGTTGGGTCTTCCAACAATGCAGGGAATAATTTCTGAGTAGCCGTAGAGATAGAAATCTTTTCCTCGTCTACCAACGATTGAATCTTTGCCAATGCCGCAGGAGCGATAGGGAATTCTTCAATCTCAACGCTTTGTTCATTCAACCACGATTTAACCGGTCCTATAAGTAGATTGGTTGCACCCTTGTAATTTGAAGTATACTTTATTACTTCTTCAAAGTATAGGGCGAAGGCTTTACTGTCCGTCAATACAAATGCATCATATTCACTAAGGCCCAATTCTTTCGTGTACTTCACAAACAGCTCGTAGGGCAGGGGTGGCATGTTATCACGCACGCTGTCCACATAGCTTTGTGGCACCATCACGGGTACTAAATCAGGCTCTGGGAAGTAGCGGTAGTCGTGTGCATCTTCCTTTGAACGTAGGCCAATAGTGATGTTCTTTGCAGCGTCGTAAGTACGCGTTTCCTGATGAATTTCTTCGCCCGATTCAATCAAGTCAATCTGACGAATAATCTCAAAGTCAATGGCTTTCTGTACGTTACGGAACGAGTTCATGTTTTTCACCTCAACTTTCGTCCCAAATTTGGTCGCACCTTTCTTGCGAACGGAGATGTTCAAATCCGCACGAAGGGAACCTTCTTCCATATTACCGTCAGAAATTTCAAGATAACGGACCAATTTTCTGATCTCACTCAAGTAGCTATATGCTTCTTCACCGTTCTTAATCTCTGGCTCCGATACGATCTCTAAAAGAGGAATACCTGCACGGTTTAGATCTACTAGCGTATTGAACGGATCGATGTCGTGCACACTCTTCCCAGAATCCTCTTCCATGTGGATACGGGTCAGGTTTATTTTCTTGTCGTTGCCCTCGGCATCTTTGATACGCACAAATCCATCGGTACAGATAGGTGTGGTGTCCTGCGTAATCTGATACCCCTTCGGCAAATCTGCATAGAAGTA
>CATAPZ010000052.1:0-13102 GCA_949486955.1 Cryomorphaceae bacterium
CCGCTTTCGTCTTGCTTTGTTTAGTGAAGAAACTCACGGTAAGCGGAATCATTGGGAAGATACAAGGCATGATCAGGGCAGCGAAACCGCCCAAGAAACCAAGCCAAAAGGTGGTCCCCAAACCGTCCCAAGGGGAAGGAAGCGGTGCATCTACTATTTCGGTTTTAAAGTCTACATAGGTTGGTGGAAGACACATCTCGTCGTTACACACCATAAATTCCAACTCGCCCTTTACTATGAAATCTGCCTTTTTTGGTTCGAGAAGAATGGAGAAATCTGCCGATTCAGAAAAGAAGGCAAGATCCATATCAAAATTTGGATCGAACTCCACGTGAGGCTCCCCTTCACTCCAGCTACCCAAAGGTGCAAATGCACTTGACGTATCTAGATAAAAAGACGTTGGGATAGGCCCACCATCTTCGAGATTCTGGCTGTACAAATGCCAACCTTCTTCGATATCTGCATGCACTATCACTTTGATATAAGCGTCTTGAACTTCATACGAAGTCGACCATTTCACCGGCTGAGGCTGCGCAAACAGGACCGTTGCAAATACTACCGCAAAAAGGGTAAGGATGCGTTTCATAGTTTCGGGTTTATCACTGCAAGATAGGCCATGTCGTCGCCTTCGGCAACTTTCATCGAATCATCAATTCGGTGCCCCAACACCCATAAAATTTTGCCTTCATGGGTAGCCACGTAAACGTGTTCCTTGTGGTGTCTTGGCAGTCTTAAATCATTTAAAAAGTCGGCTATTTTCTTCGTGCCGCTCATGCCCAAAGGCACGAATTTATCGCCGGGCCTCCACGTACGAATGACCAGGGGAAGTGGCACTTTTGTTGTCATCCACTCTTTATCCGGACCAAATTCAACCTCCGCTTTTGGCGTGGCAATGAATTGTAATTCAAAAGGCAAATGACCGAGCTCTTCCAAAGTGGTAATAGTGTACTCTTTACGATCAACAGGGAGGTTGGGTCCAACGATGAATTGGCCCCGATCCTTAATTAGAAGATGTGTTCGACCCGCAGTTCGCTGCCCGATCTCGCCTTTAAGCACATGCCCTACCTCCTCGAAGGAAAGTCCAGCGTCGATGCTTAAGCAGAAGCGCCACAATAAAACTTGGGCGTAAGACTCTTCGGTCCAAGGGCCTATGGCAATGTAATGCTCTCCGTTATGAAGTGTGACAAACTGGTCCGACCATCCCTTCAGGAGGCCACCCAGCAACATTCCGTCACGGTGGAGGTTATCTACAGTCTTCTTTAGGCCTCCTTTCCATCGAGGCTCGACCCGGTCAAGCACTGGCGAGAGAAGGTGACGAATTTGATTGCGTTTGTATTTCAAGGTTGCATTCGAGGCATCTTCCACCCAGCTCAGGCCACGCTCCTTTGCGAAGGCCAGCACCTCTGCCTTATCCATGTTGGCCATTGGTCGAATAAATCGGGTGTTGTTCATGCCGCTTACACTGGTTAAACCGCTACCGCGAAGCGCATTCATCAAGAAACTTTCGCGTCTATCGTCGGCGTGATGGGCGGTGAAAATATAGGCTGCTCCCAGTGCTTTCGCTTGCTTTTCAAAGAAATCGTAGCGGATATTTCGAGCCCAATTCTGAATATTCTCACCCTCGCGCTCCTCAGGATCAGCCTTGAGAACAATGATTTCGAAACGGTGCTCCCGAGCATACCATCGGCACCACTGCTCATCGCTATCCGCCTCTTCACGGAGTCCATAATTTACGTGTAACAAGTAAGGACGAATATTGTAGCGCTCGACAAGCAGCTGACTGAGCACCACAGAATCCACGCCCCCGCTAAAACCGAGGACTGCTTTTTTACCAGGAAGTAATTCTGGAAGATCCATGAAGCGAAAATAGGCCTTTTATTTTGCGGCCTTTAAAACACTTTCAGCCTTGAGCAAACACTCCCCATATTCTTCATCGGCGTCGCTAAGAATCGTGATAGCACCACCCACGTGCAACGTCGCTACACCGGTAGCTTTGTTCAAGGCAATACTTCGAATGACTACATTGAAATCAAAATCGCCTTCCGGTGTAATATATCCCACGGCACCCGAATAGATCTCACGAGCCACTTTCTCATAGCGCTCGGCCAACTCCATGGCGCTTACCTTGGGAGCTCCAGTCATCGAACCCATAGGAAAACTTGCTGCGATAATGTCCCAATTGCTCACTCCTTCTTTGACCTCAGCCTCAACGGTACTTATCATCTGATTGACATTTTTGAAAGCATAGGTACCAAAGAGCTCACTCACTTTTACCGTACCCTTCTTTGCCACTCTAGACAAGTCGTTTCGTACCAAATCGACAATCATGACATTTTCAGCGCGCTCCTTGTCACTTTCCACGAGTGCCGCTTGAGCCGCCTCATTGTCCGTATTAGAATATCTATTTGTACCCTTAATGGGTTGAGAACAAATCCGGCTGCCCTCCCTTTTAATGTAGCGTTCTGGGGATGTGCAGAGCAGTTCGTGGTCCCTCATCTTGATATAAGCCGAGAATGGGGCCTCTGTTCCTGCCACCATATTGTTATAGAGACCAATGCTATCCACTTCCTCAAAATCTGCTTTAAAGGCGGTGCAATAGTTCACCTCGTAAATATCCCCACGCTGAATGTGGTTCTTCAAAGCATTGACATTGGCAATGTATTCCTCCTTGGTCTCAACAGGTTCAAAATGCAATGAAGTGTGGCCTGAGGCCGTACGCTTTGAAGCATCCATAACTTCTCGCATCGCCCGTTCTGCCGCAACAGCATCCTCAGCCCAAATCTCGAGGGTTCCATCCATATGTAGAACCCCTGCCACCTCAGGGGTAAAGAATTGGGTATGCGGCCATTGACCTAGGGCATCATTTTTCTGGGTGACCGATTCAAATTGAGTTCTAAGCTCATAGCCTAGAAAACCAAACTTCCAACCATCACTTAAGGTATCTGAATCTACCTGAGCATCAGTAAATATGTCACGGGCACCCCAACCAAAAATGAGCTCATAGCGCTTCTCAGAATTTGGATAGCTGTTGCTTGTGTAGAGCGCAAAAAAAGATCGACCACTGGAAAGCTCCAGCAGTCGATGCTCTATACCTCTCGGATCGACCTTGTATGTCGATGCCTTAGTCATTAACTGTGTATTGCGCGATTTGCAGTAGCTGCTAATGCTGCTTCTTTCAATGCCTCTGTATATGTCGGGTGACCGTGGCAAATACGAGCTATATCCTCAGCAGATGCACGGAATTCCATCGCAGTTACGGCCTCCATGATAATATCGGCAGCGCGTGCAGCAACAATGTGTACGCCCAATACCTCATCGGTATTTTTATCGGCCAATACCTTCACCACACCATCAATATCGCCTGAAGCTCTAGAACGTCCCAAAGCGCGCATTGGGAACGAACCTACTTTGTACGCAGCGCCTTCCTCTTTCAATTGCTCCTCTGTCTTACCAACAGCGGCAACCTCTGGCCAAGTATAAACAATACCCGGGATTAAATCATAGTTGATGTGCGGTTTCTCTCCAGCGATAGATTCTGCGACAAATACACCTTCTTCTTCAGCTTTATGAGCAAGCATTGCTCCGCGAACTACATCACCAATGGCATAGATATTTGGAACTGTAGTCTGCAAGTGATCGTTCACCGCAATACGGCCACGCTCATCTGTTTCAATTCCAACGTTTTCCAAGCCAAGCTTCGCCGTGTAGGCACCTCGACCTACTGCTACAAGACAGTAATCGCCTTCAAAAACGACTTCTTCACCTTTCTTGTTAGTAGCTGTTACCTTAACTACATCCCCGTCGCGACTTACATCGCTCACCTTGGTGCTCAGACTAAACTTCACACCGAGCTTTTTCATACTGCGCATGAGCTCTTTACCCATGGCTCCGTCCATAGTTGGGATGATGCTCTTGGCGTACTCTACCACGGTCACATCAGCGCCTAGACGCGCGTATACTGACCCTAATTCAAGACCAATAACACCACCTCCAATCACGACCATGTGCTTCGGAATCTCTTTAAGGCTAAGTGCTTCCGTTGAAGAAATGATGCGCTCCTTGTCGAACTTCGCGAACGGAAGCTCGATAGGCTTCGATCCGGTTGCAAGGATGATGTGCTTGGCACTCACCGTAGTGGTCTGTTCACCAGCTATCTGAACCGTGTTTTTATCTACTAACGAACCGAAGCCGTGCAACACGTCGATCTCGTTTTTCTTCATCAAGTAGTCAATACCGTCACAAGTCGTGCTTACCACACCTGCTTTACGCTCAATCATTTTAGCGAAATCAACGGTTGGCTTCTCCACGTTAATGCCGTGCGCCTCGAAAGAATGTACAGCAGCATGGTAATGCTCTGAAGAATCTAGCAAAGCCTTCGAAGGGATACACCCCACATTCAAACAAGTACCACCCAAGGTGTTGTACTTTTCAACCAATGCTGTTTTCATGCCTAACTGGGCACATCTGATCGCACTTACATAGCCTCCAGGACCTGAACCGATTACTACTACGTCGTATGAACTCATGTAAAATTGTTTTTAACGGTGTGCAAAGTTACATACCGCACCTAACTACTAGGGTTTAATTCTGAAAAATCTGCTAATTAGGACGATAAGGAGAATACACACGAAGAGGATGCTCATTAAAGGCCCGAGCCAATTGCCTGTCTTCACATACAAGGTCTCTCCTTCCATCAAAGGGACTTCACTCAGAAGCACCCCTTCTTCTTCCCAATTTAATCGGTCTAAAGGCCGTCCTTTGGTATCAATTATCGTGCTTATGCCCGTATTCGCACTACGCACCACATACTTGCGCTGCTCGATGGCTCTGAGACCGGCGAAACGCATGTGTTGCACGTGTCCGTCGGTATTGCCCCACCAGCCATCGTTTGTAATCACTGCCAATAGATTTGCACCGGCTCTAGCGTATTCGGTCGCATACCCAGAAAACTCATTTTCCCAGCAAATGATAGGTGCCAATTTTAATCCAAGAACGGTATCCACAAAAACCTTTCGCTCTGTCGAGGTCCCTAATGTTCCTGATGTACCGCCCAATTCAAGGGCCCAATCGCCTAGAATCGGCTGTAAATACTTAACAAAAGGCATGGATTCACCGCCGACCACCAACTTTCCTTTATGATAGATGTCCCAAGGCTTCATAGAGCTGCTTTGGAAAAGCGCCGTATTGTATAATGTGTAATAGCGGTCTCCCATGGGTCGGTTGAAATACGTTTTCTCCTCCTGGAAATCATACGTCGTTGCGCCAAAAATGGCTGACTTGCCGTAATTCTTCAAGACTTGTTTAAACATCGCGTCATTGACCGATTTTTCTAAAACCAATTCCTGTCGTGCCTTTGGCAGGAACGTTTCTGGGAGCACAAGCAAGTCAACGTCCGAGGCACCACTCTCTTTGAGTAACCGATCCACTTTCTGTATCTGTGTGCGTTCCGGAGTACTCCATTTTTCTGTGTACGAGTTGATGTTCGGCTGTACTACCGCTACTGAGAGGGAGGTATTAGAACTGGCCTCTGGCATAAAAAACATCCCCAAGCTCAATAAAACAGGTGCAAGCATAACCGCTGCTCTTACAAAATTCTTTGTGGTGACTTGGCAGGTGATGGCCACAATCAATACCCATAAAGTACCTCCGGCATTGCCAATCAATGAATACCACTGCACGAGCTCAGGCCATGCGTAAAAGGTATTTCCTAGATGCAACCAAGGAAAGGCCAAACCCCAATATTCGTGGAGGTGTTCAAAAGCCATCCAAGAGGCAATAACAGGCAACCAGGCCAATGCCGACCGAAGCCCAAGACGGATGAACATCGCTCGGGCTCGAATACCGAACCACAATGCAAATGCCATAAGCCACGCGTTGATTCCAACTGTGGCAATGACCCCAAGGGGATGGGCATTCGCTATCCAATAAGTAGTACCGCCATTCCAAAAGGCGAAGGCGAGGTACAAAAAGAGCAATGGACGCTTTTTTCTTCCGGCCAACTCAAGGAGCATGACCCAAGCAGGAAACAAGAACACCACGAGGGGGCTCCAAGTCCAAGCGGCAATCAAACAAATCCCAGCCAGCAGACTCAGATAAAATGAATTGAGTTTTTTCCAATCGGTCATAGCGCCAAAATAATGCATCTTTGCACCCAATGAAACACATTCCGAATCTTTTAACGCTCATTAACGCCTCTTGCGGGGTTGTAGCCATCTATTTCATCGTGGCGCAGAGTACAAATGGTGTTGCAGCTTGCTTATTACTCGCCGCACTTTGTGATTTATTGGACGGAATGCTCGCACGTCGATTGGGTGTACAAGGCCCTCTTGGTCAACAACTCGATTCACTGGCTGACGCCATTTCATTTGGAGCAGTTCCTGCGTTCTTATGGTCAAGCATCCTCAGTGATTACGGCACCTTGGACCAACCTTGGGCCATCATTTTGGGAGCGAGCGTGGCTGCCTCAAGCGTGTATCGTCTGGCAAAGTTCAATTTGAGTACCGACCAGAGTGTAGACTTTATTGGGATGCCAACACCTGCAAATGCCTTGTTCGCCCTAGGACTTTGGATCTGGCTAGGACGGTGGGAGCAATGGGATTGGATTGTTAACATGTCCGAAGACGAGCGCACTGCAATGACGCTCATACTTATCAGTATTCTCAGTCTTAGCGTGTATTGGCTAAACTCTCGCATGCCTATCTTGAGTTTTAAATCTACTGATGATAAGATTCGTAGAAATGCGCAAATAATATTAGTCGTACTCTTCTGCCTAATGGTTATTTTTGTCGGACAATTAGCATTTACTATAACCGTTGCGACGCTTCCTTTATTGAGCTTTGCAACAGATTATTTATCAAAAAGAAAAATCAATTAAGATGAAATTCACTGCTCAAATCAACGTGATGCCACAAAAAGCACTACTCGATCCACAAGGAAAAGCGGTTGGTGCAAACTTGAAAAACATTGGCTTGGAAGCGTGTGGTAACGTACGTATTGGTAAGCACATCACAATGGAAGTAGATGCTGCGGATACTGCAGCAGCTGAAGCAATGGTAAAGGAAGCATGCGAAAAGCTTTTGATTAATCCTGTAATGGAGGCTTTCGAATTTACCGTAAGCGCATCTTAATCATCCCATTTTTCATCCCATTCAGAGGAATTAAGTTCGACAATCAACTCAGAACTACCTCATGAATTTTCTAGCGCATCTTCACTGCAGTCCGAACCACGAATCCATTCGGTTCTTCAACTTCACCGGTGATGGATTTAGAGGCAATGCATGGAAGGAAAAAGCAAGTCCTGAAATAGTCCTTGGGGTCGAACTCCATAGATTCATCGACCATTTTACAGATCAGCACAACGCGTCCAAGGAGGCAAAAAGTCATTTACGGCTGGTGGCAAGAAAAACCGCACCTATCGCCTTGGATTTATTAGGCGACTACTTTTTACACAAACATTGGAGCAAAATGGCATCGCTTCAACCCCATACGGAACACATCACCGTGGTTGAATTCATAGACATGTGTACACTCGAGATTGAGCACAACAAGAAATTACTCGTAGGAAAAGCCGCGGGAATGTGGCCATGGATGAAGTTGGAAGGATGGCTTGTTAGTTATCAAAACTTAAAAGGAATTCGACGTGCTGCCCGTGGAATGAGCCGACGACATCCTGCCATTGCACCTTTGGGCCAATTTTTCAACGATTTTGAAGCTGGTTCCGCCAATTACCTAAGGGCAGAGCAATGGTTTTTATCTTTTTATCCAGAGTTGATTCTCGCCTGCCAAAAATTTGTCAAAGAACACCCGTTAAGCAAAGCCGCAGGGCTTTAACAAAACCACAGGTTTGGGTTGTATCTTTGCATCAAACTTAACGTCTTTCCATGATTTACATCAAACGAAAAGAACAGTTCTGCGCAGCACACAAACTGTGGAACGACAAGTGGGACGCTGCTACCAATAAGCGGATTTTCGGGAAATGCTCGAACGAAAACTACCACGGTCATAACTTCGACCTCGAGGTTACTGTCAAGGGAGAAATAGACCCTGAAACAGGATTCGTAATGAACCTCTTCGATCTGAAGACCATCATCCGAACGCACATTATCGACGTAGTAGACCACAAAAACTTCAATCTTGACATTGATTTCATGCTAGGTAAAATGCCTACTGCAGAGGTCATCGCTATGGAATTCTGGAAAATCTTAGCACCAAAAATTGCCGAGTATAATGCAACTTTATATCGTATTGTACTTGCTGAAACGAACAATAACATCATCGAATATTACGGAGAGTAATTATGAGTACAGCTTACGTTTTCCCTGGACAAGGGGCTCAATTCCCAGGAATGGGTAAAGATTTATACGAAAACAACGCCGAGGCCAAAGCCCTGTTTGACAAAGCGGATGAAGTATTAGGATTTTCCCTGAGTGCCATCATGTTTGAGGGAACTGCCGAGGAATTGAAAGAAACTAAAGTAACGCAGCCAGCCATTTTCACACTAAGTGTAATTATGGCAAAATTACTGGGCGAAGATTTTAAGCCAACGATGGTTGCCGGTCATAGTCTCGGAGAGTTTTCAGCCCTTACGGCAGTGGGTGCTTTAGATTTTGAAAGCGCATTAAAACTTGTAAGTGCTCGCGCTATGGCCATGCAAAAAGCTTGTGAGATGAAACCGTCCACCATGGCAGCTATCCTTGGCTTGACGGATGAGCAGGTAGAAAACATTTGTGCATCAACAGCCGGTGTTGTCGTTGCAGCGAACTACAACTGTCCTGGACAGCTTGTGATCTCAGGGGAAATTGAGGCCATCGAAGCAGCTTGTGAATCGGCCAAAGAAGCTGGTGCACGTCGCGCTCTTGTACTGCCAGTAGGTGGTGCTTTCCACAGTCCAATGATGGAACCTGCACGTGCAGAACTTGCAGCAGCAATTAAAGCTACTGAGTTTCACACCCCCTTGTGCCCAGTCGTTCAAAACAGTGTTGCGAAAGCAGTAAGTGACCCTGCTGAAATCAAACAAAACCTCATTGATCAGCTTACCGCTCCAGTGAAATGGACCCAAAGTGTACAACAAATGATCGCCACAGGTGTTACAGAATATGTAGAATGTGGTCCAGGTAAAACATTGCAGGGCCTCGTTAAGAAAATTGACCGCTCCACTAATGTAAGCGGCGTTAGCTTCGAATAATGAAAGAAACCGCCTGGAAAAGCCCGTCCAACATTGCCCTAATCAAATATTGGGGGAAGTATGATGTTCAAATCCCTGCCAACCCCTCCATCTCCTTCACCTTAAGTGAGGCTGCAACAACAACGCGATTGCGCTATGCCAAGGGCACGGGTAAGATTTCGGTTTTTCTTAACGGTGAAAACACACCTTCGTTCCTTCCTAAAATTCAATCGTTCCTAGATAGAACAAAGGACTTTTTTCCTTTTGCTAGCGAAATGGATTTTGAAATCCACACCAGCAATAGTTTCCCGCACAGTTCAGGAATTGCCTCCTCTGCTTCTGGTATGAGCGCATTGGCACTTTGTATGATGAGTGTAAAAAAAGACCAAGGATTACCGATTGACAATTTCTTCGAAGAGGCATCGAATGCAGCGCGCCTTGGATCAGGATCAGGCTCACGCTCATTATTTGGGCCACTAGCAGCTTGGGGAGAACACGCAGAAATAGAGGGGAGCAGCAATGAATATGCTGTTGCATTCTCCGATGTAGACCCGGTTTTCAAATCGTTCCAAGACACCATCCTGCTGATAGACAAGGGAGAAAAAACTGTTAGTAGCACGGTTGGACACGGGCTTATGAACGGTCATCCTTACGCGGCTACTCGGTTTGAGCAAGCACATGAAAACCAAAGTGCACTTCTCACGGCTATGCTGGAAGGCGATCTAGAGACCTTCGGAGCAATAGTAGAAAGTGAAGCACTTACCTTACACGGTATGATGATGACTTCTATGCCTTACTTCATACTAATGAAGCCAAATACACTAGAGGTCTTAAACAGAATATGGGCGTATCGAGAAGAAACAGGCCATCCGGTTTACTTCACGCTTGACGCAGGTGCAAACGTACATATATTGTATCCAGAATCGCATAAAGATGTTATTATGAGCTTTATAGAAAGTGAACTAAGAACATTCTGTAAGGATGGTAGTTATCTTTGTGATGAAGTTGGTCATGGACCAACGCAATTATAAAAGAAGTATGAGTCGATCAAATCCTTTGTTTTACGGTAAAATCCTACTCTTTGGCGAGTATGGGATTATCAAGGACAGCATGGGCCTTAGTATTCCTCATACCTATTACAAAGGGGCCTTTCAGTTTGAGCCGTCCTTTAACAAAGAGCAATCCAAGAGCAATGAGAACCTTTTCAAATACCTAGCTTACTTGAAAACTGATGAGGCGCCTTGTCGCTTCAATACAACCGCATTTGAGAGCGATCTAAACAATGGATTATACTTTGACTCTTCCATACCTCAAGGCTTCGGTGTAGGTAGCTCAGGTGCCTTGGTGGCTGCTATCTACGACAGATATTGCGAGGAGAAAATCTCAAAGAACCCACAGCAATCATCCGATATTAAAACGCTGAAGAAAATCTTCAGCTGGATGGAGAGCTACTTCCATGGCAAGAGCAGTGGTATCGATCCAACGATTTGCTACATGGGACTTCCCCTTTTGATCAAAAGCAAAGACGAGCTAGGCTCTGTTCGTCTTCCATCTGCATCTTCAGGTGCTGGTGCTGTATTCCTTTTAAACTCTGGAGCACCGGGCGAAACTCAACCCATGGTAGAAATATTCATGGAAAAGCTCAAGGAAGAGGGTTTTAGAAACATGCTTAAGAACCAATTCGTCAAATACAACGATGCATGCATCAAAGCCTTTGTCGAAGGAGATACTACCCCACTATTCAGCAACCTTAAGAAGTTAAGTAAGCTGGTCTTAGAGAATTTCGAACCGATGATCCCGAAAGGTTTCCACGATTTGTGGAAGCAAGGATTAGAGTCTGAAGAGTACTTTCTTAAACTATGCGGATCTGGTGGCGGTGGATTCGTTATGGGTTTCACTCGAGACTACGATAAAACAAGCGAACTGCTAAAAAAATACCAGCCCGAAGTCGTCTATAGATTTTGAAAAAACTAAGCCGAAACCGCCTTCAATTTGTCAAAGTTCTGGCACTCCTTAGTCAGATTCGCTGGTACAACATTGCACTTTTACTTCTTGGTCAATACCTCATCGCCATCTTCGTCTTTGCCCCTGAGGATGGGCGCATTGATACGTTTTACGACATCAATACCCACTGTATTGCTTGGGCCGGCGCTTTCATTATGGCTTTTGGCTTTTTGATCAACTCCTTCTACGATCAACAAGCAGATAGTATTAATCGTCCAATGCAAAGTGCCTTTGAGCGACTTGTAAGTAAACGCACGAGCCTAAATACCGCGCTTCTCACCTTAGTTACAGGTCTTCTTCTCTCATGGAGCGTAAGCACTGCAGCAGCCATCTTTTTTGGTTCTTTCGCTGTGGGGCTTTGGTACCACAGTCACCGATTGAGAAACATACCCATCGTGTCGCATAGCAGCGCGGCCATATTGGCACTAACGCCTTTCTTTGGTATGTCTGTTTACCATAATTACAGTTCCTTACACACCTTCGCCTATGGGGCGCTGCTTGGACTTACTCTTTTCTCTAGAGAATTGCTCAAAGACTTATTGATGCTGAAAGGCGATATACTTTCTGGTCGCAGAACCGTTGCTAGCGAATACGGTGAGGAAAGCACCAGAAATACCCTTATAGTCAGCGCAATGATTGCATGGATACCAGCATTCTTCACTAGGGATCTTTTTAACGAGTACGCAGCAACAGGCATATTTGTGATTCTCGTACTCCTAAGTACGGCAAACTTCATTGCACTCAAGGCAAAAGATCTGCATGGATTGCGTTGGGCGCATTTGACCTATAAAGTGATATTGATTTTAGGGATACTAACCCTCCCGTTCTTGTAGCTTAACGGAGGATGTTGAGAGTGCCCGTAAAGATTTCAATCTCGTCAAACGGCAAATCTGCAATAAGTCGGTAACTGTAGGCACCCACCGGTAGTGGTTGACCATTAAATGTTCCGTCCCAACATTCGTTAATATCCTCCGTATGGAATACTTCATTGCCCCAACGGTCGAATACAGAGAATTCATAGCCCTCAAAACCAACACCCTTGATTTCAAAACACTCGTTTAGTCCATCACCGTCCGGGGTAAAAGCTTCTGGAATATAGAGGTAGAAGTCTGTTTCCACAGAAACGGTGATAGTGATTGAATCAATACAGCCAAAGTCACTGGTGACCACCTGTAGTACTTCATATTCGCCTGGACGCGCAAAATCGTATTCAAACGTCTGTCCAGTGAGTACAACACTATCGATGTACCAGGTCCAGCTTACCTCATTTTGAGCTTTCTCGTTGAACAGAACCCTTAGAGGAACGTACGGATCATTCAAGTACTGGAAACCAGCGCTTGGCTGTGGCATATTGATGGCAAGCGCACTGTCTATAAGCAACTCACCACATCCATCTGCCAAGGAGAATGTGTAGTACGATGAGTCCGTGAACGGCAATACAGTTCTAGGAATATTGTTCGTTAGGTTATCCAACCACGTAAATACCACTGGCTCCTCACCTCCGAGATAATATGGCACCAACATCGCAGAATCTCCCGGACATACACGTACCGTATCTTTTTCATAAACCATAAGATCATACGGCTTCACGTAGAGATCCTGCTGGAACAGCAAGGTATCCCCACATTCGTCATAGAGGGTGAAGAATACGGTAGTATCCGTATTGACTTCGACATATCTAGTTAATGCTATGGACGAATCGCCGTGCCAAAATCCGTGATAATCTCCTTCGTACGAACTCAAGAGAACAGAAAGTTCGATACTGTCCCCAGGACAACTTACACTATCTGTTGCCGCAGGAAGTATCAACTCTCCAATCAAGGAGTCTTTGTCTCGAATGTAGTAAGGAAAGCGACGAACCGGATAATTGTAACAATCCGTATACACGTAATCTTGGATAATGACTAAGGTGTCTATCCCTTCAACGAGGTTATC
>CATAPZ010000053.1:0-4715 GCA_949486955.1 Cryomorphaceae bacterium
AATCTTCTAAAGAATGAAATGGTGCACTACACCTTAATCCAACTAGTGCTAATTACCATCATCTTTGAAAATTTTGGTAGCATCGGATTGATTGGCTTCTTT
The DNA here is from genome assembly GCA_949486955.1 of Cryomorphaceae bacterium. Lineage (GTDB taxonomy): Bacteria > Bacteroidota > Bacteroidia > Flavobacteriales > Schleiferiaceae > UBA10364. Next base: position 103 of record CATAPZ010000053.1, read on the forward strand.
GGTGCTAGCATAACGGGGTGGATTTTACTAGAAACCGTTCAATACATCGAGCACTACGGCTTGGCAAGAGAGAAGGTTAGTAATCTTCGCTATGAAAATGTTCGTCCCGTCCACAGTTGGAACAGCAATCATATGTGGGGAAGAGCCATACTTTTTGAATTAAGCCGCCACAGTGATCATCATTATTTACCGAACAAGGAATATCCACTTCTCGACCACCATGATGACAGCCCACAGCTGCCGACAGGGTATCCAGGCATGATGATTTTGAGTCTTATTCCCCCTTTGTACATGCGTATCGTGCATCCACGTATTCCCAAGGCTTCTTTATTGAACAATTGACAACAGGTTTTGGTTAAAGGATAAATCCTTTAATCATGAAGAAATTCGCCTTTGTTTTCATATCCTTGGCATTCCTTTTAGCTTGTGAAACGACCGGACCATCGACATGTGGCGACGGTATTCAAAACGGTACAGAAACGGGTGTAGACTGCGGAGGCGATTGCCCTCCATGCGCATCTTTTAGCATTGAAGGACACGCTCAGAAAGGCCCATTTCTCAACGGAAGTTCCGTACTAATCACCTCATTGGACACCTCACTTAACCAAGTAGGTATCACTTACAATACCCAGATTCTCGATAACTCGGGATACTTCTTTGCGAACGGACTCAACTTAAACTCATCGTACGTTACCCTCCGTGCCGACGGTTTTTATTTTAACGAGGTATGTGGAGAACCGAGCAATGCTCAAATCACATTAAACGCTATCACGGATTTGAATAATGTCCCCGCCGTAAATGTGAATACCCTAACGCATTTAGAAAAGGCCCGTGTTGAATACTTAGTCGCTAACGGTACGTCATTTTCTAAAGCAAAGGAACAAGCGCTCAAGGAAGTCCTCTACACATTTAGCATTGACACCACAGGCACCATGCCTACTTCGGAAACACTGAGTATTGCAAACTCAGGAGCAGCAGACGGCATATTAATCGCTATTACCTCCATACTTCAAGGCTATCGTAGCGAAAGTGAATTTTCAGATTTAATGGCCAATTTTGTCACCGACCTTAGAACAGACGGCATCCTGAACAGTTCCATAATAGCTTCAGAACTGATGGCGCACGCACAGGTACTCGATACCAATGAAATTCGTCAAAACATCATTGACCGTTACGCGAGTATGGGCATTACCGTCAATGTTCCTGCCTTTGGTGGACACATCCAGAACTACATCGATAACAGTCCACATACTGCGACAAGTACCGTAATTGAATACCCTGAGGACGGCCCCAATGGGAAAAGTATCTTAAATACCACAGACAGTATTTACAATCAATACCAGTATTATGGATTGATGACGACGAGACCAAATGATTGTGTAAGTCTGAAGTTGGTTATTGAAAAGCAATTCTTTGGCTGCCAATACGGATGTTGGTTCTATTCAGTCAGTAGCGTACAGAACTGGAATATTAGCAGCTACGATCAGACGACTAATAGCCAAACATTCATCAGCACAGGCTTGGAGACTGACTTAGAAATGGGCTTCGAACCAGGTTGGTATACCGCAAGCATTTATTTAAATGACAGCCCTACCCCATCTCGTGTAAAGGAATTCAGGGTCAACTAATCTTGTGCAGTGCCTTGAACTTATTGTGAATTAACAGCATTAGGACACCAAACGATACACCTAGGATAATCAATCCTTGACTTAAAAGACCTTCAGCCGTAAAGGAAAGCTTCAACAGAACTGTTGAAATCACAAATGACGAGTTCCTGATTATGACCGGGAAGTTGTCCGTATACATGAGGGAAAGCAATAAGATGATCACGTCTGAGATAATCAAGAAATTGTAGAACTCCTCAAAAAATACCGCATTTATCTCAATCATATTAGCCTGTTCGATATGGTTGAAGGTTGGGATGACCCATTCCACAAAGCTCTGGATTCCTAAGAGGATGAAAAGGAAGAAGAGCCCAATGCTCAGGTAATGCTTCGACTTTACAAATCGTTTAATGTTTTCTCCAAGCTCCTTTTGTTCCTGTTCCTCGAATGCATCATAGCGTAGTGAACCACTGAGCTTGTAGAAAGAATAAATCAAAAAGAATAGGAGCATAACGCTAAACAAATCTACGTACAAGTGCACATTATGGTCGCTGAGCCAAAATTCCGATTTCAAATCAAGCGCAGCCATGTCCTTGAACAATCCTCGAATCAAAATCAGCGCGATAACCTCGTATTGCTTAGCAATGTAAAGAGTGGTACTTCTCCGTAAATAATAGATCATCAGGTACGCCTCGTAAACCAACAAAATGGAGAATGGAGTGTAGATTGCGCTTATAGGATCTTTCAATAAAGAAGCGTTGACACCTCCTGGGATGTAGTCGCGGAGTAAGTGTAAAATCAGGTGGACAATAAAACTTAAGATGGCAGCGTAGAGCATCCCTCGACCGAGAGACTTTCTAAACGCATAAGTAAAGACAGGTAAATGCATATCTTGATTCTATTCATAATCAACAAGTTATATGTGATTTGGTTCAAGAGTTGCTCGGATGGTTTTTTACACCAACCCACAAGTATAAGCAAGTAAGTATAACTACCTTTGCCGCGCATAAAATGCCCAATCATGCTAAATGTATCTAACGTCACGCTACAATTTGGGAAGCGTGTGCTTTTCGAAGATGTGAATATCAAGTTCCATGGTGAACGTTGTTATGGACTCATTGGCGCCAACGGAGCCGGTAAATCGACTTTCTTGAAAATCCTCAGTGGTGAGGTTAGTCCAAATTCAGGAAACGTAAGTCTTGAAAACGGCAAGAGAATGTCTGTACTCTCTCAGAACCACTTTGCTTTTGATGAAGAGACTGTACTGAACACCGTTATCCAAGGAAACCAACCCCTTTGGGATCTGATGCAAAAGAAGGATGCCATTTACATGAAGCCAGACTTCAATGAAGAAGACGGTCTTATCGCTGCTGATCTTGAAGTTCAATTCGAGGAAATGGACGGTTGGAATGCAGAAAGTGATGCTGGAAACTTGCTGAGTGGCCTAGGAATTCCTACGGATGCTCACTACACCCTGATGAAGGATATGGAAGGATCTACGAAGGTTCGCGTACTGCTTGCGCAGGCCCTTTTCGGTAACCCGGACCTCCTAATTCTTGATGAGCCTACCAACGATTTGGACCTAAAGACGATTTCATGGTTGGAGGATTTCTTGATCGATTTTAAAAACACCGTAATCGTTGTTAGTCACGATCGTCACTTCCTAGACACAGTATGTACGCACGTCGCAGATATTGACTTCAAGCGAATCAAACTCTACACCGGAAACTATAGTTTTTGGTACGAGAGCTCACAATTGGCCCTTCGCCAGCGTCAAGCAGCGAATAAAAAAGCCGAGGATAAGCGTAAAGAACTGCAAGAGTTTATTTCACGTTTTGCGGCCAATGCCTCAAAAAGTAAACAGGCTACTTCTCGAAAGAAAATGCTTGATAAGATCAACGTTGACGAAATCCAAGCGTCTTCAAGAATGTACCCTGCCATCATTTTTGATCAAGAACGTGATGCCGGTGACCAAATTCTTGAAGTAGACGGCCTTGCTGCTCACGACGAACAGGGCAATGTCCTTTTCCAGAATCTTAGCTTCAAGCTCAACCGCGGAGACAAAGTAGCGTTGTTAAGTGAAGACCACAGAATCCTAACCGCACTCTATGAAATATTGGCTGGTAAACAACAACCGAGTGCAGGCTCGTTTGCCTATGGCCAGACTATTAAACATGCGTACCTGCCTAACGAAAACGCATCTTTCTTCGAAACCGAAGATAACCTTATGGACTGGTTGAGAGAATACAGCCCAGAAAATAAAGACGAAGTATTCGTTAGAGGATTCTTAGGTAAAATGCTCTTCTCTGGGGAAGAAGTCTTTAAAAGTGCTTCTGTTCTCTCGGGAGGTGAAAAAGTTCGTTGTATGCTAAGTAGAATGATGCTCCAACAAGCCAATCTTTTATTCTTTGACGAACCTACCAATCACCTTGATCTAGAGAGTATTCAGGCGTTGAACAACGGCATGAAGGACTTTAAAGGTACCTTGGTGTTCAGCTCACATGACCATACTATCAATCAAACCGTAGCGAATCGAATAATTGAAATCTTCCCTCATGGGGTGATGGACAAAATGGTTGAATACGACGACTATATTTCCGATGCAAAGATTTCAGGGCAGCGCGAGCAAATGCTCGGTGCATAATCAATAGGATTGAACCTTTCGAATGCGGCTGTTGGCCGCATTTTTTTTACCTTCTCGCCTCGAAAACAAAATCACATGAGAAAACTACATTTACTCTTAGCTGCCATGCTCATGGCCACTGCTTCGTTTGGTCAACGAATGAAGAAGGAAAAACTAACGGTTAAATACATCCAGCCGCCAACAATACACCTAGAAGAAGGCATGGGGTTCCACAGTGAAGTTATCCTAGACTACAAAGCTGAAATTGATGCAGATCTTGCAGCTGCAGAAGAAGAATACCAACAGGCCCTTGCAGAATACCCTGAAAAAGAAGCAGCTGCAAAAGCTGCATACGACCAGCGTTACGCAGAATACGAAAAGGCGCT
>CATAPZ010000054.1:0-2155 GCA_949486955.1 Cryomorphaceae bacterium
ATGAATGCAGATCTCAGCAAAATTCTCTTAGAAAGCATCTTTTTCAAAAACGCACCCTTGCACGATGGAGCAACCATCGTTGAAGGCGGTACCATCATTGCGGCCGGGACCGTACTCCCCCTCTCGGAGCGCAGCGAGCTACCCGCCCGCTTCGGCCTCAGACACCGCGCAGCCGCTGGTATTTCTGAGAGAACAGATGCGCTAGCCGTAACGGTTAGCGAAGAGACGGGCAACATCCACATTTTCTACGACGGAGACTTCGAAAAGGTCCATGCAGAAGACCTTACGGTACGCTTAGCCAAGCTCCTTCAGAACAAATAGCAATCGCCGCGCTGCATTCATTAGCGACAGCCATACAGTTTCATAGAGGTCCAGAATTTCCTGTGGTAGTATATCTGCAAAAACCAGCAGAGGAATACATGCCCATATCATTAGGGTTATGAGGGGAACGACCAATAGATTTCCAGCAAGGAAATAAGGACTAGAACCACCGAACGCTCCTTGCACAATAGGCAAAGTGGCCGACCATGCAGCTAAGGAAATCTGAATCGGCACAAAAAACCAACTCCCTTTTTTTCTGCTGCGCCTGTAGCTGTAATGAAGAATGAGTTGCTCTCCTTTCCCTTTTCGTAATGCCAGCAAAATGGCAAATACTGCCGTATAGCTCAGCTGAAAAGACAAAGTCCTCGGTGCCGCAGGGTTGACGAAATAATGACCAATGGCAACGATCATAGGAAAATGCAACGAGGGGATGCGCCATTGTTGTAAGATCGTCAACCTTGCCAATGAATACATCCATACAGCACGCAACACCGAGGGGCTCGCACCCACCACATGTGCATATACAAACAGTACTACGCATTGAATAACGTGCGCCACTACCTTTCCCTTTGGACTGCGTACCCAACTAAAGAAAGGACGAAGCAGCATCACCCAAAAACCAATATGAAATCCGCTGACAGCAAGCATATGAGAGATGCCTAAATCACGAAAAATGTCCAATGTAGATGCTGGTAAATCGCTTTTGTCTGCGAGTAAAACGGCCCTCAAAAAACCACCGTATTGCCCATTACTCGCCAACTGAATTCGTGTGCCAAAAGCATTGGTAAGCTGCTCTATGGAAGTACTGAACTCGACAGGTAGAGTTAGAGGATACCAATACCTCCAGTTTTCAAAACGCACCAGCAGGTACAGTAGAACGATAGCTATAGCCACTACCTGCAAATCCTTTAAAAAAGACCGCCAAGAACGCGGGAAAAGCAAGGCACCCAATAAAATAGTGAGATCCACACCCCAACTCCGGTGCAGTGCACTGAACATACAGGTAAAGAAAAGCGCGCGAAGAACCATACTCATTAAGCTGGCACATACGCTACTTACACCCTAAGAATGTGGAAAACTAAAAGTTTTGAACCGTCTCGAAACTGAGCTTCTGGAAATAGAAATCGAGAATCTCTTTCCACTGAAATCCGCCCACTGCCATGCGCATCGCGCCTTGCTGGGCCATACCCACGCCATGACCAAACCCGAAGCCTTCAAGATGAACAGCATCACCTACTACACTCGCTGTAAAGTAAGTGCTGCGCAATTTAAAGTGACGACGTAAGGTCTCAAGTTTAAAAGTCTGATCGCCTATGGTATAGTGCGTTTGACGACCTTCGGGCAAGCCAGTAAAATAGGTGCCCCAATCAAAATCCTCTGCAATATTGAAGTAGGCCTTCCAATCGGGCAGGGAAATATCTTTCGTCCAACGGTACTTGCTCTCCTTCTTGCTAAATGGATCAAAAACGGCCCTGCAATAGGGTAATTCCTGAGACCAAACGTCTTGTGGAAGCACGGTCTGTCCCCCACTATTGCTGTGGTAAAAGCCAATAATTGGCTTGCCGCTGTAGGTTGCTATGATATCCTTCGTCTGGGCCACAGCCTCCGATATAATGGCAGCATGTTTACCGTGTGGTACGCCTTTGAATGCCTGAGAACTCTGGTCGTCTTTGATATGGTAGCCTTCCTTTTTGTGCTTGCCCATATTCGTGATGAGCCAAGTTCGTGCTAATACAGCCTGCGCCTTATGGTATTCAGGTTCTGCCGACATACCGCCTTCAGCCTCAACCACACCCGCGATATAGGGTTCAACAGGAACCTTAACGATAGTCTC
>CATAPZ010000055.1:0-1782 GCA_949486955.1 Cryomorphaceae bacterium
ATACCGACGGTGGCCTTCACACGTTTGAAGCGTACCTGGAATCCATCAAAGAGCAACAGACGGATAAGGATAAAAAGACCGTTGTGTTGTATGCTTCCAATAAAGATGCACAACACAGCTACATCCAAAATGCAAAAGCAAAAGGATACAGCGTTTTACTTCTAGACTCGCCGTTAACAAGCCACTTGCTCCAGAAATTAGAGCAAGAGCATGAAAACACCACGTTTGCCCGCGTAGATTCTGATCTGATTGACAACCTGATTAAGAAGGACGAAACGCGTGTGGCAAAATTAAGCGACAAGCAAAAAGAGGAGCTTAAAACCCGTCTAGAAACTATAGTGCCAACAGAAAAGTTCACCTTAAAACTAGAGGATATGGATTCAACCGAGGCGCCTCTCATCATTACCGTTCCTGAGTTCATGCGCCGCATGAAGGAAATGCAAATGACCGGTGGTGGCGGAATGATGGGTATGGGAGATTTCCCAGATATGTATGATCTTATCGTAAATGCCAACCACCCGCTCGCTTCCAAAATATTAGATACGGAAGATGCTGATGCTCGCGGAACTGCGGTGAATCAAGCGCTAGACCTCGCAAAGCTTCAACAAAACTTGTTGCACGGGGAGGAATTGACCGCGTTTATCGCTCGTTCATACGAGATGTTAGGTAACGAATAAGGGTTTGTTACCTGTTGATTAAATATTCCTATGTCTTAGGAATAGCAAGGGGGCTCCGGCCCCCTTTTTGTATTTTTATCACTCATAAAAAATTGACATCTATGAGCGCTGACGTTCTTTCGATTGCTACCCATAACGCCACTTTGTGGACCTCTGATTTATTTGACGCCAAAACGCGTGCCGAAGCTCGGGAACTTTTGGATCAGGGTGGTGATGCTTTGATTGAGCCGTTTTATAAAGATTTAGACTTTGGTACAGGTGGTATGCGCGGAATCATGGGCGTAGGAACTAACCGTATCAATCCTTATACCTTAGGTCTAGCCACACAAGGATTGGCGGCCTATGCGAAAACTTTTTTTAATGGGAAGCCTTTAAAAGCAGCCATCGCTTTCGACAGCAGGAACAACTCAAAGTCCTTCGCTCGTAAAGTAGCAGAGGTATTGAGCGCAAACGGTGTTCACACGTTCCTTTTTGAAGATTTGCGTCCGACTCCAGAGCTGAGCTACGCTGTACGTGAGTTGGGTTGTGATTTCGGTATCGTTCTAACGGCCTCTCACAATCCAAAAGAATACAACGGTTATAAAGTGTATTGGAACGATGGCGGACAGCTCGTGCCGCCGCACGATAGCGCGGTGATTGAAAAGGTTCGAGCCACCCGTTTCGAAGATATCCGTTGGGATGTAAACGAGGCTTTGATTGAGACCGTTGGTACTGCTGTAGACGATAAATACATCGATATGCTTGCAGGACTAAGCTTAAGCAACGTTGGTAAAACGGAACTGGACATAGTGTTTACGGCATTACACGGCACTTCCATTGTAAGTGTCCCTCCTGCCCTTGCTAAGGCTGGATTCACGAACGTTCAGCTGGTCGAAGCACAAAGCACGCCGGATGGAAACTTTCCTACTGTAGCGAGTCCGAATCCAGAAGAAAGTGCTGCATTAGCCATGGCTGTTGCGCAAGCTGAAGCCACGAACGCTGACCTAGTTATCGGATGTGATCCAGATACGGACCGCGTCGGTATTGCGGTGAACGACGGAACGGGCAAAATGCAACTTCTTAACGGTAACGACACTGCGGCTTTACTCGTTCACTACGTACTAGA
>CATAPZ010000056.1:0-3537 GCA_949486955.1 Cryomorphaceae bacterium
AAGAAGAAACTTGACCTCGAAAAGGGCGACTCTTTGGATGAATTCATCCAAAAAATTTAATTGTCCGGCAACTGTCTTGTCTTGAATAACAAGTCTTTACGCAATTATCGCATCTTTGAGGAAGTGTTACCGATTGCCAAAACTGCGCATCATTAAAGCGAGGTGAGCTTCCATAGGAAGCGCCTCGTTTTTTTTTATCTTGTAGTCACACGACTACACATCATGAAACGATTATTTCTACTTGGGGCATTATTGGCTTCAACCATGGTATCAGCCCAATACGTCAAATCTAATGGCAAGGCTATCGTTAATGGATATGGCGATACACTGCTTATTCGTGCTATGGGAATAGGCGGTTGGATGGTCCAGGAAGGCTATATGCTTCAAACCGCTTCATTTGCAAATCCACAACACAAGATAAAGGATACTATTGAAGACCTTATTGGAGCTACAGCGACACAGGCTTTTTACGACGCCTGGCTAGAAAACCATTTTAATAAAGCAGACGTGGATAGCATGGCGGCTTGGGGTTTCAATACCATTCGAGTTCCCATGCATTACAATCTATTCACCCTGCCGATCGAAGAGGAACCTGTGCTTGGACAAAATACCTGGCTCACGAAGGGATTCAATCTTTTAGATTCAGTGGTTACTTGGGCAGAAGATGCAGGATTATATGTCATTTTAGATCTTCATGCAGCTCCTGGGGGTCAGGGATATGATCAGGGTATTAGTGATTACGATCCTACTAAGCCTTCTTTGTGGGAAAGTGTGCACAATAGAACAAAGACGGTAGCGCTCTGGAAAAAATTGGCGGAAAAGTTTGCCACAGATACTACCATCGCTGGGTATGATTTAATCAACGAACCCAACTGGAACTTACCGGGTGGGACGTTGCTAAGAAATCTTTACGAAGACATCACAGATAGTATACGAACCGTGGATACCAACCACATCATCTTTATAGAAGGGAATTGGTTCGCAAATACATTTACGGGATTGACGCCTCCATGGGACAACAACATGGCCTATTCACCTCATAAGTATTGGTCTCCGGTAAATAGTGTCGCTGACATTCAGTATGGATTGGACCTAAGAGATACGTACAACGTGCCTATCTGGTTTGGTGAAACGGGTGAAAACTCCAATGCTTGGTACACGGGTTTAATTAGCATTATGGAATCCGAGGGAGTCGGCTGGGCGTGGTGGCCATTGAAGAAGGTCGAGACCATAAATGCCCCTCTAAGCATCACTAAGAATCTTGGGTACCAGCAGTTGTTGAATTATTGGAGCGGTAATGCGAGCGCTCCGTCTGTTGCAGATGCTACAGCGGCACTCATGCAGCTTGCAACCAACCTTAAAGCTGAGAATTGTACCTACAATAGAGGGGTCATCGATGCAATGTTTAGACAGATTTACGATCCTACTGCATTGCCATGGAAGGAGCACACTATTCCGGGTATTGTTCACGCTTCAGAATATGACATGGGTCCTTTAGGAGTCGCTTATTACGACACAGAATCCATGCAATTGAACCCCCCGCCCGCATGGAACAGTGGCTGGACGTATAGAAATGATGGGGTAGATGTGCAGGCATTCTCAGATTTCGTGAATAGTAATGGCTACTGTGTGGGCTGGGTAGATACGGACGACTGGATGCAATACACTGTAGAGATTGCGCAAGACAGTGTGTACACGATCAAGGTGCGTCAAGGTGCAAACGGTGCTACTGGCGGAAACTTTTACTTTGAAGCGGACGGCGTAAAATTGACCCCGAACTATTACGCTTCGAATACAGGAAGCTGGTCTATTCTGGCGGATAAGGTAATTCCCAATGTCATTCTATCTTCTGAGGATAAGACGCTTCGCTTTGTAGCGAATAGCGGTGGCTTCAATGTCGCCAGCTTTGAATTTATCCCAACGGGAAGTACAACAGCATTGGATGCTGAATATGTTAGTTCAAATACATACAGCTATACTGAAATTGAGGTCAAAACCAACAAGCCTTTGGACACGACCCAGCTTGGAAATTTTGCCTCTTATTACGTTACGATAAATGGAAATCAGGCATCGGTGGTGAACATCGCACCTAGTCCAAACAATGTTCGAAACTTCATCTTGACGCTGAATCAGAACATGACCTTTTTAGATGAAATGAAGGTTTCTTATTCAGGAACTGCCCTTAAGGCTAAGGATGGAACGGCTGTAGATCCATTCACTCAGGAATTGGTTGAAAACACATTACCGACAGTACATGTCATTCCGGGTAAAATAGAAGCAGAAGCCTATTCTAGCATGGATGGAATTTCATTGGAGAACACATCCGATGTTGGTGGCGGACAGAATATCGGTTATCTAGACGGTGGAGATTATTTGCTGTACGATATCAAGGTGTTAAACAATGCTACCTATTCCATTGATTACCGCCACGCTTCACAAAGCAACGGTAAGATTCAATTTGAATTGTACGATACGTCAGGAACGTACCTAAGCAATATGCCAGAAGTCACATTACCTTCGACCGGTGGATGGCAAACGTGGAACACGACTAGTGGAAATGCTGGTGTGCTGACACAGGGCGATTACATCTTGAAGTTGAATGTTATTCAAGCTCCGGTGAACATCAATTGGTTTGAGTTTATTCAAGGCATTAGTGTAGAAGAGGAAATGGTTTCAGACAACCTTATGGTATATCCAAATCCAGCACAAGATGGATTCAAGCTAGGTGGCATGTGGACTGAAGGAGCCCCGCTCGAAATTTATGTGTATGACGAGTCCGGTAGGCTTTGGATTAAAGAGTCGCTGACCTATGCTTCGGATCGCGTTATTTCTACCAAGGAGTTATCTACAGGGACCTATCTCGTAACTGTAGTTTCTTCTGGAAAAAGGTTTACAGAAAAACTCCTAATTGTCCAATGATACGTTTCATAGGCGTTCTACTTTCTTTTGCTGTGTTATTTGCTGCTTGTTCTAGACGACCTTCTTGTGAAGAGTCTGTTTTAGTGGATGAGGGAATAGTAGGTAATTGGGAAATCTATCAGAGAACAGATGCAGTCACGATGCTACCCGCATTCCTTCAAGGCGAAGACTTGATCATAACAGACGATTCTCTTTGTAGTGATCTCCAAGGTCTGTGGGAGTACAAGTCGTCAAACAGTGAAAACGGCGGCGAATTTACTTTGGATACGGCACTTCAAGAGATTGTCTTTTTTACCCCAACGTATAGTTTTCGATGGGACTATATTGTGGTCGATTATGATAATCTGGTATTTGAATACAACGATGGCGGCCTCGATATTCGAGAACTTTGGCGTCGCAAATAAGTTAGTTCGAGAACCAAAGCATTTGTAAGGATGCCTCGGCAGTAGTCATGTCTTTCGCTTCTCTGATGTAGTGGCTTTTTGTGCCCTCTACCGTCCTAACGATGTACGGTAATTGAATGTTCTCACCATCTCGTAAGACGCTGATCTCGATGGTCTCGCCCGGTTGAAGCGCCTGTGGCCCAGAGAAAAGATTGTCGTCTAGAATACTCACCTT
>CATAPZ010000057.1:0-1914 GCA_949486955.1 Cryomorphaceae bacterium
GCCTTCTCGTAACCTTCTACCCAGTACTTCACACCGCGCAGGGCCTTCATGGTTTTCTCAGCCTCCTTGGGATCGTTCCAAAATTCAGGAGAGGCAGTTTTCTCCTCTTCATTGATGATGTGAATGCGCTTTTGTTCGAGGTTTAAATAACTCTTCAATCGCTCGAGGCGCTCACCCAAAGATTTAATTTGTTCAGCTGTTACCATAGACGAGCAAAGTTAAGCATCACTTGCTATCTTCACGAAGATTATAAAGTACTGCTCCAATGTTGAAAATCGACCTCCGTAGCGACACCGTCACTCGCCCTAGCCAGGCCATGTTAAATGCGATGATTAGCAGCCCTGTAGGCGACGATGTTTGGGGAGATGACCCAACTATCTTGAAGCTTGAGGCCATGGTCGCTGAACGATTCGGCACAGAAAAAGCACTTTTTTGTGTGAGCGGTACCCAGGCAAATCAGATCGCACTGATGTCTCATTTAAGCCCCGGCGACGAAGTCATCTGTCATCCTTATGCCCACATCTACAACTACGAAGGCGGTGGAATTGCTGCTAATGCCCACGCTTCTGTCACTTTTACTGGCGACAATCGTGGTATTATGCACCCAGAAGGGGTACTCGGTTCTATTAAAGCCGACGATGTCCATTACCCAAAATCGCGCGTACTTGCACTTGAAAACACCTCCAACAAAGGCGGCGGAACGTGCTACGAATGGGAAGAAATTGAGGCGCTTAGAGCAGTAGCCTCGAAACATGAGCTGACCTTCCACCTCGATGGTGCGCGCCTATACAATGCCCTTGTGGCCAAGGATCAAAGTGAAAGCGATTACGGCACGGCATTCGATTCCATTTCCATCTGTCTCTCCAAAGGTCTTGGTGCACCTGTAGGCTCTGTGCTTTTAGGCAGCGAGGAATTCATCCACCACAGCCGTAGAATACGCAAACGCATAGGCGGTGGCTGGCGACAGGCAGGCCTTTTGGCCGGTGCGGCTATCTATGCCCTAGAAAATAATGTAGACCGATTGGCCGATGACCACGCTGCTGCCAAGGACATGGCTGAATTTTTAGGTCAGCAGTCTTGGGTCAAAAATGTAGTGGCCCCCGAAACCAACATCCTAATCTTTGGGTTGAACGAGGATATGGACCAAGAAGCATTCATCAGCACCTTGGCTGAGAAGGGAATTGGCATAAGCCAAATGGGTCCCGGAAAATGCCGCATGGTCTTCCACCTTGACATCATCCCAGAACACATTAAAGAGGTGAAATCTGTATTGGCAGCTGTATAATGCGAACTAAAAATTGCCCTAACTGCAAAAAGGACCATTCGGTCATGTTCAGGGTACAATACAAACCTGCTGATAAAACGTGGTATTTTCTCTGCGAAAAGTGCGTTTTAGAAGTCAAGCCTGGAAACAGCCATTACCGTTACGGCGGTACTTGGAAGGGTTAAAGAGAACTTTTACGTTCTTCCTCTACCTGTTTATAAGCCTGATTAATCATCTCAAAAGAATACCCACGGCGTTGCATTGCAGCAGTCAGTTGTTCCTTTGTCTTAGAGCTGAACCATCGATCTGCTAAATACATGGCGTTCTTTTCTATGTGCTTAGGGTCAATTTGATTTAAGATCCGGTCAATGGTTACTCTAGGAATGCGGTGTTCTTGCAGTCCCATTCTGATGCGCTTCGGTGCCCAATGCTTTTGATTGAGTTTTCCTCTTGTAAATGCCTCAGCAAAACGGTACTCATCTAAGAAATTCTCTTCCATCAAAGTGGCAATCACTTCTTCGTGACGTTCCATGGGAAGTTTTATCAAACCGAGCTTGCGCTTAACCTCAAAAGGGCTGCGTTCTTGGTAGGCACAATAATGCTGCAGTTTCTGTAATGCTTCTGAGGTTGTCATGGTCCAATTTTAACGA
>CATAPZ010000058.1:0-2721 GCA_949486955.1 Cryomorphaceae bacterium
ATTCAGCTTTTGAAATCCCAATTGTACGAGATGGAAATTGAGGCGCGTAATGCCAAGCGTGCTGAGATTGAGGCGGGTAAGAAGAAGATCGAATGGGGTTCGCAGATTCGCAATTATGTGATGCACCCATATAAGCTAGTCAAGGACGTCCGCACAGCAGAGGAGACCTCAGATGTAGATGGGGTGATGAATGGAAACATCGATCGATTTCTCAAAGCATTCCTCATGCAGCAGGGCGAAAGTGCCAATGCTGATGAATATTAATTAGCAAACGCGGGTACTCAGTGCACAAAATGGCCCTTCAGGGGTTAAATTGTCAGTATATTGAGTTATGCGCAAAATCCTTCTTTTGGTAACGGTTTTATGGAGCCTCGGGCTAAGTGCCCAGCAGGGTTTCGTGCGCAATGACGGCCAGTGGGAGGATCCTTCAAAATTTGTGTATCGCTTTGGTGCGAATGCCATTTTTCTAACGGGCGATTCGATTGTATTTAGTATCCTCGATCCAAAGGATCAGCACAACCATAGTGCTCCTGAAAAGCATCATTATTCAGATACGCTGCATTACGCCAATTTCTCTCTGAAGTTTGCTGGTTCAAACAAGTTGAATTGGAAAGGTGGTGAGGCCTTTGATCACAAGAATCATTTCTATCTCGGTCATCGTACACGGTGGAGAACCGGTGTTCCTTCGTTTCACGGAATAGTAGCACAAGACGTTTATCCCGGTATTGATTTAAAAGTCTATTCTGCTTCAGGCGGTATGAAGTACGATTGGATCGTTCACCCGGGCGCAGATCCTTCGGTGATTGTTCAAGAATATGGCGGTATTGAAGGGTTGGATGTCTTGCCTAAGAAAGTGAAGATTCATACGGCCATAGGTACTTTAGAAGAGGAGATGCCGTACGCATATCAAGGAAGAGAAGAAGTTCGCGCACGCTACCAGAGAGGAAAGGATGAGGTTCGAATTAACCTCGGAGCTTACGACCATAGCCAAACGCTTACTATCGATCCTATCTATATCTTCAGTACGTATTCAGGTTCTCAGGCGGACAATTTTGGGTACACAGCCACCTTTGACGACAACGGTAATGCTTTTGGCGGCGGGATTGTCTTTGGTACGGGATATCCAGTGGTTTTAGGGAGCTATGATATCAGTTATAACGGCGGGTTCTTTGACGGTGCGATTTCAAAATTCAGCGCAGACGGTTCACAGTTGCTGTGGTCTGCCTACCTCGGAGGAAACAATCTAGATCAGCCCCACAGTATGGACTGTGATGAGAACGGCAACCTCTACGTGATGGGCCTGACGGGTTCTTCAGATTTTGCGGTAACGGCAAATGCCAACGACACCACTTTTGGAGGTGGGAATTCAGCCATTGCTGAATATTATACTCTTGCGAACGGTTCTGATATGTACGTTAGTGCGATCAGTGCAAATGGGACCCAACTTTTGGGCTCAACCTTCCTTGGTGGGGAGAATAACGAAGGTTTTAACGATAGCCTACGTTTTAATTACGGAGACAGTTTCCGCGGTGAGATCGAGGTACAGCGCGGCGGTGGTCCGGTGTATTTAGTAGCCACGGCAGATTCTTCAGGGTATCCAGTAACTCCCGGTGCTACAGATTACCAAGGCGGACTAGACGGTGTTCTTTCTGTATTCAGCAGGAACATGGATTCACTTTTTTATAGCACCTATGTGGGTACCGAGGGGGACGAGGCCTTGTACAGCTTGTCATTGACTTCGAAGGAGGGCAATGCACAAAACTCTTCTCGGGTATTCGTTGCAGGTGCGATTAATTCGTCGGAAAGCTATTTATCTGCCGTTGGAGATTCGCTTGTTTTAACTTCTTCAGGTAATCATAGTGCGCTTCTAGGTGCCATAGATCTGCGAGATTATTCTGGGCCCATTCTTGAAGCCATCCACAGCTCTACAGATACCGCCTACAACCAGCACTTCTTCATTGAGCCTAATACTCCGGGCGATACAACTACAGTATTCACAGTTGTTGGCCAGCACAAAGGCGGACTACTTGCTTCAGATACCAACTTTTGGGGACAACCCGGGAGTGCACAATATTTCATGGAATTCAGCTTTGATAGTGTCGCTGGCGCATTTACAAATAATAGAACACTTGTCTTTGGGGACAGCTCTCATGCCACAGTGGATTTAAGTCCAACCGCACTTTTGGTGGACGACTGCGGAAATCTATACTTCAGTGGGTGGGGTGGAAGTCCAAATACGGAAGGCAATACCAACGGTCTTGCAGTAACACCGAATGCGGTGCGAACGACTACGGACGGACGAGATTTCTATTTTTTGGTTTTAGATCCTAGTTGGAGGAGTGCCCGATTGGCCACCTACTATGGTTCATCGTCGAGAGAACATGTGGACGGAGGAACTTCAAGGTTCGACAAAAAGGGACGTATCTACCAAGGTGTCTGTGCCGGTTGTGGAGGCAATAGTGCTTATCCGGCCTTTCCTTCAACGGCCTATTCGACGACCAACAACTCGACAAATTGTAACCTCGCGGTGACCGTCATAGATATGGACATTCAGAATGCGCGATTGGAATTGACACCAGATCCTCCAGTGTTTTGTATTCCAAATTCGTTCAATATCCTCGACAGCTCGAGCAATGTTCAGGCGTACACGATTGATTGGGACGACGGGAATATTAGCTTAGATACAGGTTTCATCACTTCACACATCTACGATACGCCGGG
>CATAPZ010000059.1:0-1517 GCA_949486955.1 Cryomorphaceae bacterium
CGGAGGTCTTGTGGTCACACCCTGCCGAGCGTGATTATGACGCATTTTGGCAAAGACTCCAGCGTCATTACCCTATGTTGGATGTCCTGGGTTATAGTTACGACGTGGAACAAGTACCGATCGTTATGTCTTCTTCCAACGAGAGCCACAATGGTAAGCTTGAGTTTAGAGCTACAGCAACTCCGGCCTTTCCTAATTTACAACTCGAGCTAAGTGCTCTCACAGGGATACTATCGGATAGTACTGCGACTTTTTCCAGCCTCGGTGTACATTCGATGCAGGCACAGCCTCAGCGGGATGGGCGAAACATGGGACCAGCATTGACCTATGATTTTGCCGTTCACCAAGGGCTCTTAACCCACAGCTGTTTAACCTCGCCCTCTACACCTCCCTATACAGGTACAAACGACATCCCCATGGCCAATGGCGTGTTGGGATCCACGAATTTTAGAGATGGGAATTGGGTCGGTTATTTTGGTCCGGACCACTTTGGCGGCCACTTTGGGTGGAAAGAGAAGTACATCATAGATTCAGTGAAAATCAATTTCTTACAGAGCAGATTGAGTTGGATTCTCATACCAGAGATGGTCTATGCTGACATTTACGTTGAGAGCGATGTGATCGAAAGATACCAGTGGGATAGAGATGTGAGTATCGACAAAGAAGGCACCTTCATTCATACCATGACCTTGGCTCCGGAAGGTGGATTTCCGCCTACAAATTCTATTAATTTCGAAATCCCGAATACCGAAAAATTGCCCGACAATCATCCTGCTGCAGGACAGCCTGTATGGCATTTTTTGGACGAACTACAGATCTATGGCCGACCGTATAGAGATTGAGATTGCCTTAGAAGAAGCGAGGCATGCAGAAGGGCTTCATGCCTTAGGTGTGGATCGCATTGAATTGTGCGAGAATTTGGCAGAAGGAGGCCTCACGCCTTCTTTTGGCAGGGCACGTGAGGTGGTCGCTGCTACGCCGCTTCCAGTATATGCCATGCTACGTCCTCGAGCAGGGAATTTCCACTATTCTTCCAGCGAACAACACCAAATATTGCTCGATCTAGAAATGTTATCGAGAACGGGAATTAGAGGCATTGTAGTTGGCGCATTAACGGGGGAAGGCATGTTGGACGAGCGCTTTATGTCTCTGGTCATTAATAAGGCGAAACAGCACAATCTCGGCATCACGTTTCACCGTGCATTTGATGTGTGCAAGGACCCTGAAGCAGTCCTAAACACGTTAGTTCAGTTAGGTGTAGAACGAATATTGACCAGCGGTTTTCAGCCAAAAGTTGATCCGCAGGGGCTCGCAAAGGTCATAAAGTGGGCTTCAGGTCGCATCGAAATTCAAGCCGGCAGTGGTGTTCATGCTGAGGTCGTGTCTAGTGTCAAAGAAGTAGGCGTAACTGCTTTTCATTGCACCGCAAGAAAATGGTCAGCTTCGGATGATGATTCTTTCGGTTTTGAAGGCGAATGGAAACGCGACGAAGATAAAATCAAAGCGCTCGTTGCTGC
>CATAPZ010000060.1:0-6760 GCA_949486955.1 Cryomorphaceae bacterium
CGTGAATGACGATGAGAAGAGAAAGTCCCAATAGGAACTGTGCGATTTGGATCAGCATGCTGTAAAGCTCTTTATTGAAGCTGTAAAAGTAACGCCTCCCTGCTTAGAGTGTTTACCTCGCCACAGAGTAAGACGCTAAAAAAGGTGTTAAAATTAGTTTTCTAGTACGCCAAGCTCTTTACCCACCTTTGTAAACGCAGCAATAGCGCGGTCTAAATGTGCTTTGTCGTGACCGGCGCTCAACTGAACGCGAATGCGCGCTTGCTCTTTGGGAACCACCGGGTAGAAGAATCCAATGACATAAATGCCTTCTTCGAGCAATCGATCAGCAAATTCTTGGCTGAGGGCAGCATCGTACAGCATAATAGGCACGATGGCGCTCTCCCCATCTTTGTAATCAAACCCTGCTGCTTTTACTCCTTCTTTGAAGTAGTTAATGTTCCACTCCAATTTATCACGGAGCTCAGTGCTTTCGCTCAAAAGGTTAAAGACCTCAATGGATGCACCTACAATGGTTGGTGCTAGAGAGTTCGAGAACAAATACGGTCTCGATTTTTGACGCAGCATCTCAATGATCTCTTTGCGTCCCGTGGTGAAGCCGCCCATGGCACCGCCTAAAGCCTTTCCTAGAGTTCCAGTGATGATGTCTACACGACCCAAAACGTTTTTAAGTTCTACGGTTCCACGACCTGTTTTACCAATGAATCCAGTGGCATGACATTCGTCGACCATTACCAAAGCATCGTATTTATCGGCGAGGTCACAAATCTTATCTAATTGTGCCACGTAGCCGTCCATAGAGAATACACCGTCGGTAACGATGATTTTGAATCGGGCACCCTCAGCAGCCAGAAGTTGCTTTTCAAGATCAGCCATGTCATTGTTTGCGTAACGATAACGCGCAGCCTTACACAGACGAACCCCATCAATAATAGAGGCATGGTTCAAGCTATCTGAAATAATGGCATCTTCAGCGGTTAGGAGGGGTTCAAACACACCGCCGTTTGCATCAAAAGCAGCAGCATAAAGAATAGTGTCCTCGGTATGAAGGAACTCCGCGATCTTCGCCTCAAGTTCCTTATGAATGTCCTGAGTACCACAAATAAAACGTACTGAGCTCATGCCAAAACCGTGTGTATCAAGCGTTTTATGCGCGGCTTCAAGCACTCTTGGATGTGAACTAAGTCCGAGGTAATTATTGGAACAAAAGTTTAGGACCTCTGCCCCTTCAGTAGTTTTAATAACCGCATCTTGAGGAGTGGTAATAATGCGCTCTCTTTTGAACAGACCAGCTTTTTCTATATCGGCCAATTCTCTTTGCAAGTGGTCTTTTAAGTCTCCGTACATATTAGGTTGTATTTGGGTATCGTTCTTTGCTTATTCCATGAAGGTTTGTTCGGCCGCCCAGTCAATGCTCTTTTTCAAGCAATCCAATGCGCGGTCCGCACTACAAACATCTTGTTCTATATAATAGTGTTGCATACCGCTAAGTTCCGCATTGGCGAAAACTCTTTCCCAATCGATCACGCCTTGACCTACTGGAACCTGCGTTAAAGTATCGGCAGCAAAATCTTTAACGTGCCACAATGGGAACATACCCGGGTATTTCTCAAACCATTTAACAGGATCTTCTCCGGCAAAAGCCACCCAGTGCACGTCCATTTCGAAGACCACGCCTTCGTCCTTTAAATTCTCAATAAGGTAGTCGTAGGGGATTGTGCCGTCTTCGAGCGGCTGGAATTCAAATTCATGATTGTGCCAAGCGGCGATCATGCCTCGCTCCTGACATGCCGCGCTTAAGGCTTTAAGATAATTGGCCAGATGCGCATAGCCCTCGGCCTTTCTCCATGCCTCGCTCATCCAAGGGATAACCACCCATTTTTGATTTAAAGCTTCTGCAGCATCCAAGATATCTGCAATGGTAGAAGTGTCCAACGGTTCCACGTCATTAGTGGCCAACTGCATAGGCATATAGTGACCACTAGGCGAGCTTAGCGAAGCACTGTCAATGGTCTTTTTAAATTGCTCAGGACTTTGTCCAAAGAAGGTGCCTTGCATGTATCCAAACGACTCTACTTGAACATAGCCCATCTCTTTGGTTGCATGTAAAGCAGCTTTTACAGTCGAATCATTTACCATTTCTTCGCGAATAGTATAGAGCTGATACCCTTTTTTATAGGTCTCCATTGTCTGAGGCGTTTCTTCTAAAGTAGTGTCCGAGGTACTGTTATTACAGGCAATTAGAGTTGCGAGTCCCAACAATGCGGCCGCGAAAGTGTTAGTTTTCATATTTAAGCGATATTCAGGCTTCAAAATACCCGAAATGTTTCAAATTTACCTTCATGAGAATTGACAAATTTCTTTGGTGTGTCCGATTGTTCAAAACCCGTAGTCTTTCCGGCGAGAATGTGCGTTCTGGGCGAGTTTTAATGGAGGAAATACCGGTTAAACCTTCTCGAGAGATCAAAGTCGGCGATCAAATCACCATTAAACGCCATGGTTTTGACCAAATTTTTGAGGTATTGTCCATCCCCAAGAGCCGTGTTGGTGCAAAGCTCGTAGAAGAGCTTGTCAAGGACATTACCCCTCAGGATGAGTTAGATAAGCAAGAATTTCTTCGGTTAGCCCGAAATGTAACCCGTAAAAAGGGGTTGGGTAGACCTACTAAGAAAGACCGTCGCGATCTGGACGATTTCACGGTCTAAATGACCCATTTTGGACCCTGTCCGGTCTCCTCAGGTCTTAATTTTATTGACTTTATGGCTAAAATGAACAGTTCTGTCCGGTTTTTGTCCGGTAAGGGAGGTTGTATACCTAATTACAATTCAAGACTTTTGAGTGTACATCGAACACTTTTAAAATAACTATCGGTCGATTATGATTAATAACAAACACTTATTGTCGCTTGCTGCAACATTTGTCCTCGTGCTTTCGTCGTTTACGATGAACGCTCAGTACAAAGGAGTAGTACTAGATGCGGCGGACAACTCGCCTTTGCCAGGAGCAGTTGTAAACGCTGGCCAAAAATCTGCTATGACAGATATGGACGGTCGCTGGAATCTAGATGTTTCGAAAGGAACGCAAGTCTCTATTTCATTCGTTGGATACGAAAGCAAAACTGTAACGCTTTCTGACAACAAACAGATTACCACGAAACTAAACTACGATAAAGCTGCATCTACTTTGGATGAGGTCGTTGTTGTTGGTTACGGGGTGCAGAAAAAATCAAACGTAACAGGAGCGATCTCTAGCGTGAAATCTGAGGATCTCGAAGATCTTCAATTACCGCGTATTGAAACCGCACTCCAAGGTCGTACCTCTGGGGTAAGTGTCGTTCAGAGTTCTGGTCAACCGGGTTCGGGTTCGGTGATTCGTATTCGTGGTACGTCTTCAATCAATGGTTCTGACCCACTTTACGTTGTGGATGGTGTGATCATCGGTGGAGGTATTGACTTTTTGAACCCAGGAGACATCGAAACTATCGAGGTACTTAAGGATGCTGCGTCAGCTGCAATCTACGGTGCACGTGGTGCAAACGGTGTAATTATCGTAACCACGAAGAACGGTTCAAAAGCGCGTGGAATGGAGGTGAAAGTATCTTCATATACGGGTGTTCAAAATCCTTGGAAGAAAATTCCAGTATTGAACTCTACGGAATACGCTACGTTGATGAACGAGATGTCGGCAGCAGCCGGTCAACCAAAGATCTACGAGAATCCAGCACAATACGGTCAGGGTACTGATTGGCAAAGTCATGTATTTAACCCAAATGCAGTCATGCAGAATAGCGATGTAAGCATCGCAGGTGCAACGAATAAAGGTTCTTACTACGCTTCGGTAAGCAACTTCAGCCAAGAAGGTATAGTTGCAGAAGGCAAGTCTTACTACGAGCGCCTTGCGGCACGCTTGAATACAATCACAAATGTCAACGACCGTTTGACAGTAGGTTGGAATGTTGCTTACACGCACAATCAAAGCAACGGTGTAGCTGAGAACACAGAGTGGGGTTCACCACTAGGCCGTGCATTAAACATGGATCCATTAACGCCACTTTATGAAACAGATCCAACAGTCTTGGCTTCTGCGCCGTACTCATCCGGTGGTGTATTGAGAGGCAATTTGGTTCGTGACGAAGGCGGTATCTATGGTATTTCAAACCGTGTTACTTCTGAAATTGTGAATCCTGTTGCAGCATACAGCATCATTAACAACTATGGTTGGGCTGATAAATTCGTGAACAATACTTACGCAGAGTTTGAAATCCTTCCTGGTTTAAAAGCGCGTTCAAGTATGGGTATCGATCTTGCATTTTGGGGCAGCGAAGGTTTCACACCGTCGCACTACCTAAATGCAACCAACCTTTTGGATACGAACAATGTATACTCAAGCTTTAACAGAGGCTTTACTTGGATTTGGGACAATACAATCACATACAACCACAGTGTTGGTAAGCACAACATGAGCTACCTCGCGGGTCACAGTGCTCAGGAAGTGAACGGAAGATACATTGGCGGAAATAAGCGCGATGTTCCTACACAAGATTTCCAAGATGCAACTATTGACTACGCAAGAAACGAGCTTTCTGAGCAAGTTTATGGTGGTAAGTGGGAGCGCTATGCTATTGAATCATACTTCGCTCGTGCAAACTATGACTACGACGGTAAATATGTTGCTACTGCAGTATTGCGTGCAGATGCTTCTTCTCGATTCGGACAGAACTACCGTTGGGGTTACTTCCCTTCGCTTTCTGCAGGTTGGAACATGCATAAAGAAGACTTCTGGGTATACGACAATATTAACCAGTTGAAATTGAAGGCGGGTTATGGTTTGAATGGTAGTGATGCTGCTGGTTCGCTAGAATACGCATCAACAATTATTGGTGGTCGTTCGTACACTTTTGGTAGAAATGAAATCCTTACGAACGGTACGACACCTGCACAAGTAGCGAACCCTGATTTGCGTTGGGAGAGCGTTGCACAGTTGAACGTTGGTGCTGAGATTCGCGCCTACGATTACTTGGTATTCGGTTTTGATGTCTTCAACCGTAAGACTAACGACATGAAGACACGTCCACCACTGCCAGATTACATTGGTAACGACCCGTCTACAGCAAACGTTGGCTCTATGTTGAACCAAGGTATCGATATGGAATTCGGTTACGACAGAACCTACAGCAAAGACTTTGCTATTGGTGTAAGCGGTAATGTAAGTTTCATTAGAAATGAGGTTGTTCTTATTGGTAATGACGCAGGTTACTTAACAGGTGCAGGCTGGGGACCTCAGGGTCTTGAGATCACGCGTATCACAGAGGGTCTGCCAATCGGTTACCTATTCGGGTACCAGACAGACGGGATCTTCCAGAACATGGATGAAGTTTATGGATACACTTCTTCTACTGGTGATACGATCCAACCAGGTGCAATGCCGGGTGATTTCCGTTTCGTTGACGTAAACGGTGACGGACAGATCAATGCCGACGATAGAACAATGATTGGTAACCCAACACCGGACTGGACTGCAGGTATTACGCTTGATATTCAGTACAAGAATTGGGATTTGAACGTATTCGGTCAAGGTGTATTTGGTAATGACATTTACAACGCGACACGTAGATACGATCTACCAACATCAAACATGCCTGCAACCGCTATTGACCGTTGGACTGGAGAAGGTACATCAAATACCTACCCTCGTCTAACCTTCGACGATAGAAATAAAAACTTCGCTCGTAGTTCTGACTTCTACGTTGAAGACGGTAGTTTCTTCCGTTTGAAATCACTTCAATTGGGCTACAACATTACAGGTTCAGTAGCTGAAAGAATAGGATTGAGAAAAATGCGTATCTACTACGCAGGTACCAACCTATTAACGTTTACGAAGTACAGTGGATTTGATCCAGAAATTGGTGCAGGTCTAGGTATTGACCGTGGTATTTACCCTCAAGCGAGAGTAAATACAATCGGTTTGAACATCACATTTAAATAAATAAATCATGAATAAGTTAAACCACACAAAAAGCATTTGGGTAAGCCTCACGCTAGCGCTGACCCTAGTATTGGGTTCTTGTTCTAAGGACTTTCTTGATACGCGTCCGGTAGGCCGTGTATTGGAGGTGAACTATTACCAAAATCAAGACCAGGCTTTTGAAGCCTTGGTGAGTATCTACGATGTTCTTCAGTGGAACGATCAGTACGGATTTACCATGTTCCGCTTCTTGCAGAATGTTGCTTCTGACGATACATATGCAGGAGGTAGCGATGCTTCGGATCAACCTTCATGGGTTGCTTACGACAACTTCACGTTAACACCTAACCTAGGTCCTCAACGCGGTTTTTGGAGAAAGTGCTACAAAGGCATCTACAGAGCTAACCTATACTTGGAAAAGATTGACGGTATTGAGGAAGCAGCAGAATCTTTCAGAGTAAGAACGAAAGGTGAAGCCAAATTCCTTCGCGCAAAGTTCTACTTCGATTTGGTTCGTCTATTTGGTAACGTGCCATTAATTGACCACACGCTAGGCGCTTCTGAATACTACACTGTAGAGCAAGTAGGCCCAGAAAGCATTTACCCGTTGATCATCTCTGATCTTGAGGATGCAATTAGTGTATTGCCAACTTCAGTTTCTGAAAACCAATTGGGTCGTGTAACTAAAGGTGCAGCACAAGCATTGCTTGCTCGTGTATACTTGTTCCAGAACGACGAATCTAAAATGAGCCAGGTTGCTTCTTTGTGTGAAGACGTAATCAACTCTGGTGAGTAC
>CATAPZ010000061.1:0-3932 GCA_949486955.1 Cryomorphaceae bacterium
GCGCTGTTTCTCAAGTCTCCTGTCAACCATTCTAAAATACCAATGGAAAACATCCCAACCGTTGTGGCGAGTTTTTCCATCACGTCGTAAAAGCTGAAGTACGTGCTGTGGTCTTCCGTCTTAGGAAGCATCTTACTGTAGGTGCTTCTGGAAAGGCTTTGAACGGCACCCATCACAAATCCAAGCCCCATGCCTACGGCGTAAAACTGGTTAGCAGTTTGTACAAAATAGGCTCCGAAACAAATGACCATCCAAACAGCTACCCCTATGCTAATGGCAGTGGTATTCGAGGTACGCTCGCTCAAACGTGCGAAAGCCGCAGCTCCTGCAATAGCTACAAATTGGATGATGAGGATAGTAATGATCAGTTGGCTGCTTTCCAATCCCAATACTTTAGAGCCGAATACAGCAGCAAGTAGAATAATGGTCTGCATCCCGGTAGAATACCAGAAAAATCCGCTTAAGAATCTACGCAAAGCCGGTAGCGCCCTTAATTCCTTCAACACTACCAAAAGCTCTTTCCAAGATGACCAGAACAGCTTTGATTCAAAATAGTCCTTCACTTCGTCTTTAGGCAACCTGCCTATGGCGGGCAATCCAAAGCCCAGCCACCAAATACCAGTGATAAGAAAGGAAACCCGGGTAGCTATACCCGCATCCGCCAATCCAAATGTTTCCGGCATTTGAACCAAGGCCAAACAGAAAATAAGCAGTAAACCACTGCCGAGATACCCCAGAGAGAATCCCCGTGCAGATAATCGGTCCTGCATGTCTTTAGGTGCAATAATTGGCAGGTAAGAATTGTAAAAGACAAAGGATCCCGTAAATCCGAGACTAGCAAAATAGGCCAGCACAAGTGCCAAACCGGGATTACTAGTGGTGAAGAAGTACATCAGCATGGTACTCACACCCCCGATGATCATAAAAGTGTTCATGAAGACTTTTCTACGACCGGTCTTATCCGCCATCGCCCCTAGATACGGGCTAAGTATACTAATGGTTAAAAAAGATGCGGCAATCACGTAATTGTAAATCACCGTATTCTCCCATTCAGAACCTAAAAACATCACACGAGCGTCATTTTCCTTGGTAACCGCCTCGTAATATATGGGGAGCAGCACGGTACTAATGACTAATGAATAGACCGAATTGGCCCAATCGTACATGGCCCAGCTGCGTTGAATCTTATTAAATTTCATACTCGATGAAAATACAAAAGGTTGAGGCACAATAATTGATTAACTTGGGCAAATAACCACCAAGACAAAATGAAAAAGTTTCTTCTCGCATTGTTCGTTCTAGGCGCTGGCTTCACGGCTAAGTCGCAGGACATGCTCATCTACAAGGACAAAACTATTGATGAAGTGACCATCATGGAGGTAACTCCAGACTTTATCAAGTACCGTGAATTTGGTTCCCCAGTAAACTCTGTCATCTTCACCATTGAAAAAGACTACTTGCAAAAAGTAGTTTTTGAAAGCGGACGAGTGATGGACTTTAGCCAACAGATGATCGACGACGCCCGTGTTTACGCAGGACAACGCGACAGGGCTCTGAAAATTGACGTTGCTGGATTCAGTGCTAATTACACCTTTGTGACCTACGAACAAGCGGTGACCCCATCTACTTCTTGGGAAGCTGGGTTCATTTTCATCGGTGCTGGCTATGAAAACCAAAACGGATGGAACGACGCTGAAAACGCTATGGGTGGTGCAATCAATATGGGTTACAAGTTCAAGCGCAGTCCAAACTTCTATATGCAGCGCATGCGCTTCGGCCATATTATGAGAGGTACTTACGTAAAACCTAACCTATTTGTAACGACGTACAACTACGATAAAATAGATTACGATCACCCGCCAGATCCGGTGACTTTCATGTACCCTTCTACACGTGAAACGGCGGTAGCAGGTTCTCTACAAATGGACTTTGGAAACCAGTTGGTTTTCGCGGACCAATTCGTCCTAGACTATGCCGCAGGTATTGGTTACGGGTTTACTACGAAAGACTCCTGGAATCCTTCCAACTACGGATTCTTAGGCGGTGCTGGGCCTCAAATGGGCTCACCTTATACCTTTAGCTTCACGCTGCGTGTAGGTTATTTAATGAATGGTAAGTAGTTGACTCACCGATAACGAGCAATAAAAAAGCCCGGCGCACTGCGCCGGGCTTTTTAGTATGTAGTCCGCTTCGTTTTAGGCGTTCTGCGCTTTGATCAAGTTCAATGCAGAACCTGCCTTAAACCACTCAATCTGTTGAGCATTGTACGTGTGGTTCAACTTAATAGTATCTGAAGAACCGTCAGCGTGAACAACCTCAAGCGTCAACTGCTTGCCTGGGGCGAACGATGCAAGATCCGTAAAGTTGAACGTATCGTCCACTTGGATCAAATCGTAATCAGCTTCGTTATCAAAGGTCAGACCCAACATACCCTGCTTCTTCAAGTTTGTTTCGTGGATACGAGCGAATGACTTCACTATCACCGCGCGAACGCCTAGGTGACGTGGCTCCATTGCTGCGTGCTCACGAGAAGAACCTTCACCGTAGTTGTGATCACCCACAACAATGGAAGGAACACCCGCTGCCTTGTAGGCACGAGCTACGTTAGGTACCTCATCTACTAAACCGTCTAATTGGTTCGTTACAGCGTTTGTCTCTTGCGTGTAGGCATTCACCGCACCAATCAAACAGTTGTTCGAGATGTTATCTAGGTGACCACGGTAACGCAACCATGGACCTGCCATAGAGATGTGATCCGTAGTACACTTACCAAAGGCCTTGATCAAAAGCTTCGCACCTTCGATGTTAGCACCGTCCCATGGAGCGAATGGGCTCAATAGTTGTAGACGCTGTGAGTCTGGACTCACAACTACTTCTATACCTGATCCGTCAGCTGCAGGAGCTTGATAACCGTTGTCTTCTACTGCAAAACCAGCCGATGGCAATTCGTGACCTGTTGGCTCTGCCAATTTCACCTCTTCGCCATTTGCGTTGGTCAATGTATCTGTAACCGGGTTGAAATCTAGTTTACCAGAGATTGCGATAGCCGCAACCATTTCTGGTGAAGTAACGAAGGCGTGTGTGTTCGGGTTACCGTCAGCACGCTTCGCGAAGTTTCTGTTGAACGAGTGAACGATAGAGTTTTTCTCTTGCTTCTCAGCACCTTCACGCGCCCACTGTCCGATACACGGACCACAAGCGTTCGTAAAGATTCTTGTTCCCTCTAGTTTGTTGAACGTATCTATCAAACCGTCACGCTCTGCAGTGTAACGCACTTGCTCAGAACCTGGGTTGATACCCAAGATCGCCTTTGGAGCAATGCCTTTCTCTACTGCATCAGCAACGATAGAAGCAGCACGCGTCAAATCTTCGTACGAAGAGTTGGTACAAGAACCGATCAATGCCCACTCAATGTCCGTTGGCCAATCGTTTGCTGCAGCTTTCTCTTTCATCTCAGCAACTGGTGTAGCGAGATCTGGAGTAAACGGTCCGTTCAAATGCGGCGTTAATTCGTCTAGGTTGATTTCAATCACTTGGTCGAAGTACTGCTCAGGGTTTGCGTACACCTCAGCATCACCCGTCAAGTGCTCAGCGACTGCATCAGCAGCATCTACTACATCCTGACGACCAGTAGCTGCCAAATAGCGACGCATGCTGTCGTCGTAACCGAATGTTGATGTCGTTGCACCGATCTCAGCACCCATGTTACAGATGGTACCTTTACCTGTAGCGCTCAAACTCTCTGCACCCTCACCGAAGTACTCAACTATTGCGCCAGTACCGCCTTTCACTGTAAG
The DNA here is from genome assembly GCA_949486955.1 of Cryomorphaceae bacterium. Classification (GTDB taxonomy): domain Bacteria; phylum Bacteroidota; class Bacteroidia; order Flavobacteriales; family Schleiferiaceae; genus UBA10364. The sequence continues at coordinate 3,798 of CATAPZ010000061.1, forward strand.
GATACCTGCCACCTTCAAGATGACATCCTTAGGCGCAGTCCAACCGTTTAAACGACCGGTTAGCTTCACACCAATGAGTTTCGGGAATTTCAACTCCCACGGCATACCTGCCATTACATCTACAGCATCCGCACC
>CATAPZ010000062.1:0-1862 GCA_949486955.1 Cryomorphaceae bacterium
AGCCCGAGCACAGCCATTGCTAATACTTTAATTCTCATGGTATAGATAACACAAAAAGAAGGCCACCTGTTCCGCTATTCTGCCAACGAAGTGTGAAAAAGATTTAGTTCTTCACAAAGCCCTTCTTCAAGAGCACTTCAGCAATCTGAACCGTGTTTGTTGCGGCACCTTTACGCAGGTTATCGCTGACCACCCACATGTTAAGGGCATTGTCCGTAGTGAAATCGCGGCGCAATCGGCCCACGAAAACATCGTCCTTGCCTTCTGCCATTAGCGGCATTGGATACGTATTGAATTCTGGCTGGTCTTGAAGAGTAACCCCATCCGTTTCGCTCAAAAGCTTCTTAACGTCTGCTATTTCAAAGGGACGATCAAACTCCACATTCACACTCTCGCTATGTCCGCCTTGAACAGGCACTCGAACCGCAGTAGCTGCCAATTTGATGCCCTCATCACCGATGATCTTAACGGTCTCTTGGGTCATTTTCATTTCCTCTTTAGTGTAATCGTTGTCTAAGAAGATATCACAGTGCGGAATACAGTTGCGGTCAATCTTGTACGGATACACCATGTCCACATCATCACCCACGCGCTCACCTTCGAGCTGGTCTACAGCTGCTTTACCCGTTCCTGTAACGCTCTGATAGGTGCTCACCAATACACGTTTCGCGCCATAGGCCTGATGCAAAGGATTAAGTGCAACTACGAGCTGGATGGTCGAGCAGTTTGGATTAGCGATAATCATATCCTCTTCAGTCAATACATCAGCATTGATCTCCGGAACTACCAACTTTTTAGTCGGGTCCATGCGCCAAGCGCTCGAGTTATCTACGACTCTCGTTCCCACCGCAGCGAACTTTGGCGCCCATTCTAAAGAGGTGTTTCCACCCGCTGAGAACAGGGCTAAATCCGGTGTAGCGGCTACAGCATCCTCTAAACTCTTGATGGTCCAATCTCTGGCCCCAAAGCTCACCGTTTTACCAACGCTTCTTGAAGAAGCAACTGGAATCAACTCGGTTACTGGGAAACTGCGCTCCGCCAAAACTTTCAAAATGATCTGGCCCACCATTCCGGTTGCGCCTACTACTGCAATTCTCATAAATGCACTAACTTATTTAGAACCCTACAAAGCTAACCTTAATCCGCCGTATGAAAAGCCCCTTGTTGCGTCTCGCACTAACCTTTTTGATTTGCCTCATTTCTAACAGTATTTATGGCCAATTCCACCGTATTTCCGACTCCCTGACCTCGCCCAGCACTTCTTGGAGCGGGGATACTGCTTGGATGAATTTTTCGTCTGAAGGCTTACGCTCGGCTGCGCCGAGCGCAGGGTCATTGACCTGGCGGCGCCCGAGCAAAGCGGGTATTGGCGGGCAATGGCGCTTGGCGGTAACTATGGAATTCAATCCTTCGAGCTCCAACTACTGCGAATTCCGGTTCTTAGAAAACGGTGGAAACTACTATGCCATACAGCTGGGCGGGACCTCCTCAGACAATCTTAGTTTGGTCTTACACACGACCTACAAAGACTCCATCCTCGCACATATTCTCGAATACGTCGACCAAAGCAAACCTGAATTAACCCTAAAAGTTCTTCGCGATACGGCCGCAAAATTTGAGGTTTACGATGCAGATTCGTTACTGTTCTCCTGCACAGACAGTACCCTAATGCGCAGCGAATCACTGAGCATATACGCACGCTACACCAGCTCTCGTGTAGATAAGTTTTTGTTTTCCACACTCCTCGCCGAAGGCTATGATTTTCCAGACACGCTTGGACCTAAAATTCTGAAATCCGACGTTATCGACCCATTTACCTTAGAAATTGAATGGGACGAATGGTGCCAAACGGCTGGAAGCAC
>CATAPZ010000063.1:0-8869 GCA_949486955.1 Cryomorphaceae bacterium
GCATGAAAACTTGGCTGAAGCGCGCACGGCTTTGGAAGCTGCAAAAGCAGTTGTAGAAACTGCATGGATTGCAGTGTATTAATCCAGTGAATATTAGATAAAAAGACCCGCCTCGCGCGGGTCTTTTTTTGCCCCAATAATCCCTAAATTTGTGGCTTCAACGAACACTATGAAAAAGACAGCATTAATTGTACTCGACGGTTGGGGAAGAGCCGATAACCCAGATGTCAGTGCTATAGATAAAGCCAATACGCCTTTTGTTGATTCCCTTTACAAAGACTACCCGCAAACTTGGGTGAAGACTTCAGGGCTAGACGTAGGTCTACCTGAGGGTCAAATGGGAAACTCAGAAGTGGGACATATGAATCTCGGTGCTGGCCGGGTGGTTTATCAAGATTTGGTGAAAATCAATCTTGCCGCTGAACAGGGCGACTTTGCCGCTGACCCTACTCTTCTTTCAGCTTTGGCACACGCTAAAGCAAACAATAGTAAGATTCACATTGCTGGGCTTCTTTCTGACGGCGGTGTGCATGCGCATATCAATCACGCAAAGGCCCTATGTACTTGGCTTCACGCTGAAGCATTTGAGGATGTATTCGTTCATGTTTTCACAGACGGTAGAGATACTGACCCACAAGGTGGTGCAGATTATGTGTCCGATTTGGAAGCACATATGTCAGAAACTACAGGACGCATCGCCTCGTTGATCGGCCGCTACTTCAGTATGGACCGCGATAAGCGTTGGGAGCGTGTCGCTAAGGCCTACCATTTAATGGTGCACGGAAAGGGCGCCAAAGCTACCGATGCCGTTACCGCGATTAAGCAGAGCTACGAAGCGGGAGTTACAGACGAATTCTTAGAGCCTGTGGTCATTACTCATGAAAACGGTGACCCACTAGCGACCCTCGAGGAAAACGATGTAGTAATCATGTTCAATTTTAGAACGGATCGAGGAAGAGAAATCACCGAGGTCTTAACCCAAAGTGACTTCCCAGAAGAGGATATGTCTGCTTTGAATCTTCACTTTGTGACCATGACTAGCTACGACGATACCTTCAAAAATATTGAAGTAGTGTTCCGCAAGGACAACTTGGTCAATACCATGGGGGAAGTACTTGAAAGTGCTGGACGCAGCCAGATTAGAATAGCTGAAACAGAAAAGTACCCTCATGTCACCTTCTTCTTTTCCGGCGGTCGTGAGGAACCTTTTGATGGTGAAGAGCGTTTACTGTGTCCTTCTCCAAAGGTGGCTACTTATGACTTGCAACCTGAGATGAGTGCTGGCGATATTCGAGATGCCATTGTTCCCAAATTAAAAGAAGGTGCAACCGACTTTGTATGTCTGAACTTCGCCAATCCCGATATGGTTGGTCATACAGGGGTAATGGAAGCCGCTATAAAAGCTTGTGAAACTGTTGACTCGTGTTTGCAATCAGTCGTTGAGGCCGGTTTGGAATCGGATTACCAATTCATCGTTCTTGCCGATCACGGTAATGCAGATTGTATGGTAAATGACGACGGATCACCGAACACTGCGCATACCACCACTGTTGTACCTTGCTGGCTGGTTGGTTCTTCGGCCCAAGAATATGGCTTAAAGGAAGGGAAACTAGGAGATATAGCACCTACCCTCTTGGCTCTAATGGGTGTAGATCAACCGGCGGAAATGACAGGAGATAATTTATTGGTCGCTAAATAATGATCAAATACAAGACTAGAGAAGAAATTGAACTGATGCGTGAAAGCGCACAGTTGGTCAGTAAGACCTTAGGAATGCTCGCGCCAAAAATTGTTCCTGGCGCTATTCCTTTGGAGCTAGATAAAATGGCTGAAGAATTTATTCGCGACCATGGTGGTGAACCGGGCTTCTTGGGCATGTATGGCTTTCCAAATAGCCTCTGTATGTCTCCAAATGCCCAAGTCGTTCATGGTATCCCAGGTAAAGACCCACTCAAGGAAGGTGATATCCTTAGTGTAGATTGTGGCGTTTACATGAATGAGTTCTATGGTGACCATGCATACACTTTCCCCGTAGGTGAAGTTGATGCAGATACCAAACGTCTTCTTACTGACACCAAAGAAAGTCTTTACGTCGGCATACGTGAGGTCGTTGTTGGCAACAGAATAGGTGATATTGGTGCTGCTATACAAGAATTTACGGAGGCTCGCGGATACGGTATCGTTAAGGAGCTTGTAGGACACGGTCTTGGCCGAAAAATGCACGAGGAGCCACAAGTTCCGAACTACGGGCGTCGTGGGCGCGGTAAAAAGATTCAAGAAGGTCTAGTTATCGCCATTGAACCGATGACTAATCTAGGAACGCATAGAATTAAGCAACTCAAAGACGGCTGGACCATTCTCACTGCCGACGGTAAAAACAGTGCGCATTTCGAGCACGACGTTGCGGTAGTTAATGGTAAGCCTGAAATCCTAAGTACTTTCCAGTACATTTACGACGCGCTCGGTATAGCACCGGAAGAATACGAAAAGGTATGATCTCAAAAATGATGAAATGGGCACTCGCTAAAGTGCCGCGCCCTCTGCTAATTAGATTGAGCTACATTGTACAATGGCTCAGCCCTATATTATTCAGAGGCTCGAATTTTATCGATCCGATAGACGGTAGAGGATATTCACGCTTTTTTCCTTACGGCTATGGTGAGAATCAGCGTCCTAACGCTCTTTGCCCAGGAACGAACAGTCTTGAAAGACATCGACTTCTTTGGCTTTATCTGAAAGACTACACAGATTTCCTCACCAAGCCACAAAAGCTTCTGCACATCGCTCCTGAGCAATGTTTTTACGGTCGATTCCGAAAATTGAATCACTTGGACTACACCACGGCCGATCTCTTTTCACCACTCGCAGATATGCGTTTTGATGTACAAGATATCCCTATCGAGGACAACACTTACGACACGATCTTTTGTAATCACGTTCTCGAACACGTTGATGACGACAAGCAAGCCATACGCGAACTTCGCCGCATTCTAAAGCCGGGTGGCCTAGCCATTATGCAAGTTCCTTTGGATCCTGATTATAAGGTTACCGATGAGGATCCATCAATCAAAGATCCTGCTGAGCGTGAGCGTCGCTTCCGCCAGTACGATCATGTTCGTCTTTACGGTCAAGATTACCCTGAGCGTCTCAAAGAATGTGGCTTTACTGTAAGCACCTTCGATGCAGCCAAAGAACTTCCTGAAGGCTATTTTGAGAAATACGCGCTGCCGAAACGGGAGATGTTATACGTCTGTACGAAATAGGCCAACAAGATTCACCATTAGAAAACAAAAAGCCCGCTCTTCGAGCGGGCTTTTTTGAGTCTAAATATTTTGCGCTACGCGGCTTAAATTGCTTGGGTTTATTTCAACCACCCTGCAATCATTGCGTCCATCTTTTCCTCTTCTTCTTGAGCCAATAAAGGATCAACAAGGATACGACCACTGTGCTCATCAATCATGATTTTCTTACGCTGTGCAAGTTCCATTTGACGTTGCGGTGGAATTACGAAGAAAGAACCAGCAGAAGCACCACGCTCTACTGAAACGACAGCAAGCTTGTTCTTAGTGGCCGAACGAATACGATCGTATGCTTCAACCAAGCGTGCCTCAATCATTCCCTTATACTCTTCGCTCTTGGCAAGAAGCATTTCTTCTTCTTTCTGAGTCTCAGCCATAATGCTGTCTAACTCGCTTACTTTGTGTGTCAAGTGAGTTTTACGATCATTCAACTTTTCTACGCTCGCCTCATTTGCCTCTTTCTTTGCCTCGATGCGTGCTGAGAACTCGCGAATACGCTTTTCAGCCAATTGAATTTCCAATTCTTGGTATTCAATTTCCTTCGCAATTGCTTCGAACTCTCTGTTATTTCTTACTTGCTCTTGATCTTTTGAGTACTTCGCCATTTTCTCTTGGCTTTCCTTAATCAAAAGTTGTTTTTCCTTGATATCTGCTTCTAGGTCAGCAACCTCATTGTTCACCTTTTCCATACGAGTCTCCATACCGGCTACTTCGTTTTCTAGATCTTCAACCTCCAATGGAAGCTCTCCGCGCATTGCACGGATTTCGTCTACACGACGATCAATGATTTGCAGATCGTAAAGCGCTCTTAATTTATCTTCTACGCTTAGCTCTTTTGCCTTCTTAGCCATACTAATAGTACTGAATAGGGTTTGTGTTGACCTCAGTTTTGAGAACGGCAAATTTAGGGAATTTTTCCGAGAGTCTATCAGCTATGAGGTCGATTGTAAACTGCTCACTCTCAAAATGTCCCACATCAAAAATCGACAGACTGCCATCCGCATCAAAAAATTGGTGGTATTTGTAATCCGCCGTGATAAATACATCTGCTCCGCTGCCCTTTGCTGCTCCTAATAAGAAGCTGCCTGAACCGCCACATACAGCAACTCGTTTGACCGTTTCCTTTACTGCAGGTGTATATTTAAGTGTAGTGCCAAAAGTCTTTTTGACCATGGCTAAAAATGCATCAAATTTCATTTCCTGGGCCAATTCACCCACAGCACCTGCACCGTATTGGGTAGCCACATTTTCTACCGCCAACCACTCGTAGGCCATCTCTTCATAAGGGTGCGCCGTTCGAGCAGCCTTTTCCACCGCCCTTTGGGCAAATGCAGGTACGATAAACTCTAGCTTAGCTTCTTCTACAAATTCGCGCTCACCTACTTTTCCTATGACAGGACTGGTGCCTTCGGTGCCTTTAAACGATCCTACACCTTCAGTTTTGAAGCTGCACTCATCATACGCACTAACCTTTCCCCCTCCAGCATTAAATACAGCCGACTCAAGCGAGGAAACATTCGTAACTGGAACATAGACTTGGAATTTCTTCAAGGCACCTTCCATTGGACTTAGAACGGTATGATTCTCAATTCCCAAAAGCCCCATGATCTTCGCATTCACCCCCCAGAGCACATTGTCGAGGTTGGTATGAATGGCATATATTGCCACATCGTGCTTAATGGCCTTCATGACTACTCGCTCAATATAATTTGAGCCATTGAATCTCTTCAATCCTCCAAATACTATAGGATGATGCGCGACAATGAGGTGGATATTCTTAGCAATGGCTTCATCAACCACAGATTCCAAACAATCCAAAGCGACTAAAACACCGTCGGTTTCCCAGTCTTTGGAACCCACAATGAGTCCGCTATTATCGTATGATTCTTGAAGTGTCGGCGGTGCCCACAACTCCAATTCTTGAATAATTTCTCCAATTCCCATAGTCCCCCAAGTTAGGATTTTATCCATTAAAAAACCCCTCGGGCCTGGGGCCCGAGGGGTTCGTGAGTTATCTCGAAAAAATCGGCTTATTTACTGCCTTTTTCCATCTGCTCTTTAAGAGCCGCCAACGCATCTAGATCACCCATTGTTGAGCGCTCAACGTTTTGGTTCGGCATATTAACGTTTCCGCCTTTGTTACCACCACGGCCTGTGTTCTTCTTCAACTCAACCTCTTTGTATGTACCTACGTGAGATACTACAATACGACGGTTGTCTTTGTTGAATTCGATCACTACGAACTCTGCAGTTTCGCCTTTTTCTAGTTTAGCACCATCTTCTTTAGTGATGTGACGTGCAGGACAGTAAGCCTCAACACCTTCGTGCTCAGCAAAGCTTACATCACCACCTTTATCACCTGAATTGATCATAGTACCTGTTACCTTGTTACCTACTTTGAATGTTTTCGCGTAAGCATCCCAAGGGTTATCAGTTACTTGCTTGTGACCCAAGCTCAAACGACGGTTTTCAGCGTCGATATCCATAACTACAACTTCTAGTTTAGCACCAATAGAAGTAAATTCAGAAGGGTGCTTCACTTTCTTCGTCCAGCTTAGATCAGAAATATGGATCAAACCATCAATTCCTTCTTCAAGCTCTAAGAAGATACCGAAGTTCGTGAAGTTGCGAACGGTACCAGCATGCGTTGATCCTTGTGGATATTTTGTAGTAATATCAGTCCATGGATCAGTAGTCAATTGCTTGATACCAAGGCTCATCTTGCGCTCCTCGCGATCTAGAGTCAATACCTCAGCTTCTACTGCATCACCAACTTTCATGAAGTCACCAGCGCTGCGCAAGTGAGCTGACCAGCTCATTTCACTTACGTGGATCAAACCTTCAACACCTGGTAATACTTCTACGAATGCACCGTAATCAGCAAGTACTACTACTTTACCTGTTACTTTATCGCCAACGCTCAAGTTCTCATCAAGAGCATCCCATGGGTGCTTCTCAAGTTGCTTAAGACCTAATTGGATACGAGTCTTGCCTTCGTCGAAGTCTAGAATTACAACGTTGATTTTCTGATCCAACTCTACTATCTCTGACGGGTGGTTGATACGGCTCCAGCTCAAATCTGTGATGTGAACTAGACCATCTACGCCACCAAGGTCGATGAATACACCGTAAGACGTGATGTTTTTAACCACACCTTCCAATACTTGACCTTTCTCGAGTTTCGAGATGATTTCTTTTTTCTGTTCTTCAAGATCAGCTTCGATAAGTGCCTTGTGAGAAACAACAACGTTTTTGAATTCATGGTTGATCTTAACCACCTTGAATTCCATTGTCTTATCTACGTACTGATCGTAATCGCGGATTGGCTTAACGTCAATCTGTGATCCTGGCAAGAACGCCTCAAGACCAAATACGTCTACGATCATACCGCCCTTAGTACGAGCTTTAACATAACCCTTAACGATTTCATCGTTATCGTGTGCTTCGTTAACGCGATCCCAAGCCTTGATAGAACGTGCTTTTCTGTGAGAAAGAACTAGCTGCCCGTACTTATCTTCTTGGCGATCAACCAATACTTCAACAGTATCACCTACTGCCAATTCTGGGTTGTAACGGAACTCGTTCAAACTAACAACACCTTCACTCTTAGAGTTGATGTCGATGATTACTTCGCGATCAGTTTTAGAAGTTACTTTACCTTCTACAACTTGATGCTCTACAGAAGAACCTAATGTTTCTTCGTACAATGCCGCCAAAGCTTCACGCTCTTCGTCCACTGCAGTTTCACCACCTTCAACATCGTCCCAGCTGAATACTGGCTCTTCAGTTACAGTTTCTTCAACTGCGGGTGCTTCAACTTTTTCTTCTGCTTTTGGAGCCTCCTGAGCTGGAGCCTCTTGTTGTACCTCTTCTTGCGGTACTTGATTCTCTTCTGACATGAGAGATTTACTTGTATCTCAGGACTTTACATGCTCTTCTCACTAGCCCTTGAGAGGGTTTTTTCTTTTTCAAATGCCTATTGGAAGCATGCTTCGTGTCCAAAAGGGGTGCAAATATACAACTATTGGTCTAGAAATCTTATAGTTAGCAATAAAAAACCCCGGAGCGCTTCGCGCTCCGGGGCCTGTATTTTTCTAAGCTAAAACTTACTTGTCGAACTGCTTCTTTAGCAAGTCAGTGGTTGTTGAACCTGGACGTTCTATAGGCATACCCATTGCGCGATCTAGAATAAGATTAGCAAGAGTTCCCAATGAACGAGCAACACCGAATAGGACGGTATAGAACTCATATTCCACGAAACCATAGTGCGTCAACAATTGGCCACTATGTGCATCTACATTAGGCCATGGGTTTTTCACCTTTCCAGTAGCTGCCAAAATATCTGGCACTACCTCATAAACCATACTAACGATTTTAAACAGCTCATCATTTGGCATCTTAGCCTTCGCAAACTCGCGTTGTGCGGTGTAACGAGGATCCGTTTTACGGAGTACTGCATGACCGAATCCAGGAATTACCTTTCCAGCGGCTAGTGTCTGTTTACAATAGTTTGCAATCTGCTCTTTTGTTGGTAAACCTCCACCCAGTTCTTGACGCATATTATTGATCCAACGAATTACCTCTTGATTCGCAAGTCCGTGCAATGGGCCTGCCAAACCGTTCATACCTGCAGCAAAGCTCAAATAAGCGTCGCTCAAAGCAGAACCCACAAGGTGAACTGTATGTGCACTTACGTTACCTCCCTCGTGGTCAGCGTGGATGGTCAAGTACATACGCATCAACTCCTTGAACTCATCACCATCAAAACCTAGCATGTGCGCGAAATTACCCGCCCAATCTAGTTTCGGATCTGGTTCGATATGCTGGTCGTTGTGATACATTCTACGGTAGATGTATGCTGCCACACGCGGTAAGCGTGCAATCAAGTTCATACAATCCTCGTAGGTGGCGTCCCAATATTCACTCTTGTGTACACCTGCAGCATACGCCTTTGCAAATTCACTTTCTGTTCTCATCGCCATAATGGCAATCGAAAACTGTGTCATCGGATGCGTGCGCGTCGGCAGCGCATCAATTGCCTTGAATACATGAACTGGAACGTTATTACGACGAACCCAATTGTTACTCAAACGACGTGCCTGATCTTCCGTTGGAAGCTCATTCATCAACATTAAGTGAAATAGCCCCTCAGGTAATGGCTGCTCGCCTCCAGGGTACTTTGGGAGCTTCTCTTGAAGTTCAGGAATACTGTACCCGCGGAAACGAATACCCTCTTCAGGATCAAGCTTTGAAGTTTCACAAATCAATGCAGGCATGCCGCGCATACCCCCGTATAGTTGTCCCAACTTAATCTCACCAACCTTCTGATCAGCGTTCTCTTTCAAGAATGCCTTGGTATCAGATACGATTGATGGGAATATGTCGCGAAACTGCTCTTTAATTTTGTCCATGACAGGTGTTTGGATTTATTTAATGAATCGGAAATTCTTTCCTGGGAACACAGCGCGCTCCGCAAGCTCTTCCTCGATTCTTAATAGTTGGTTGTATTTCGCCATACGGTCTGAACGAGAAGCTGAACCGGTCTTAATTTGACCAGTGTTCAAAGCAAC
>CATAPZ010000064.1:0-1900 GCA_949486955.1 Cryomorphaceae bacterium
CTGGCGAACGCATTCTTATGGACGACGGCAAGCTCATGTGCGAAGTCGTTGAGACCAACAAGAAAGACACTGTAGTTACACGCGTTATTCAAGGAGGGCCTTTAAAGAGCAAGAAAGGTGTAAACCTTCCAAACACTAAGGTGAGCCTTCCGTGTTTGACAGAAAAAGACCTGGCTGATGTCGTTGTAGCTATGGAAGAAGGTGTCGAATGGATTGGCTTAAGCTTTGTTCGCGACGCACAAGATGTGAAACAGCTCCGTAATATCATTGAAGAGTTCGGGAGCTACGCAAAAATTGTTTCTAAAATCGAAAAGCCAGAGGCAGTTGTAGATATCGACCAAATTATCCATGCTACAGATGCTATTATGGTAGCTCGTGGTGACCTCGGTGTTGAAATTCCTTACTCTTCTGTTCCAATGGTACAGAAGATGATCGTTGAGAAGTGTCACATAAAGGCAAAGCCGTGTATTATCGCGACACAGATGATGGAGAGCATGATTGAAAGCCAAAGCCCTACCCGTGCTGAGGTAAATGATGTTGCTAACTCTGTATGCGACGGTGCTGATGCTGTAATGCTCTCTGGAGAAACCTCTGTAGGTAAATACCCGGCAAAGGTGGTAGAAACGATGGCTAGTATTGTGGCTCACGTTGAATCGACCTTCGATGTAAAGCCAATTATGGACAACGAGCCTTCGATTAAAAACGAACGCTACATCACGAAAACCATTTGTTACAACGCTGCAAAAATTGCAGATCAAGTTGGCGCGGCAGCTATTCTTACGCTCACGTTTAGCGGTTATACAGCACTTAAAATTGCTGGACACCGACCTAAAACCAAGATTGTGGTGTTCACTGCCAACCGTCAAATCATGAACCAAATGTCGTTGGTATGGGGTGTTGAAGCCTTTTACTACGACGGAATGGAAAGCACGGATCAAACCTTTGACGATATCAAAAATATCCTCAAAGAAAACGGCGTTGTCGAAACCGATGATTTGGTTGTGAAAATTGCTTCGATGCCTATCGAAGAGAAGGGCTTCACGAACATGCTTAAAATTGCAGCGGTTTAATACAGCCGACTAAATACCTTACGAAGCCCGCGTTGTACCGCGGGCTTTTTTTATCTTTAAATCATGGCAGGAAACAACCGCAATCACCTTTGGGACCACAAAGAAACTAGGCTCGAACGAACTTTTGTGCTACCTTCTTTTCAGGCCTCTTTAGACTTTGTTGCTGCGGTAGGCGCTATTGCAGAAGCGTGCAACCACCACCCCTTTATTGCGATAGATTACCGAACGGTTGTTCTTTATTCTACCACGCATGATGAAGGAAACGTGGTGACGGATCTCGACCATGAATTGGCCCAAAAAATAGATGCTGCGTTTGCCGCTGTAGATTAAACGCCTGTCTTAAACTGCTCCAAAAAACGCTTGTCATTCTCGGTGAACAAGCGAATGTCAGGAATTTGGTATCGGTTCATGGCAATACGCTCAATCCCCATCCCAAAGGCATATCCCGAATACACTTCTGGATCTATACCGCTCGCTTTCAAAACATTTGGATCCACCATACCACAGCCCATTACCTCTAGCCATCCGGTGCCTTTGGTAATCTTGTGGTCAATCTCTGTCTCTAGACCCCACCATACATCTACCTCGGCACTAGGCTCAGTAAAAGGGAAGTATGAAGGACGCATTCTAATCTTTGCGTTGCCGAAAAATTCCTCGGCGAAGTACATCAAGACTTGCTTTAAATCTGCAAAGCTTACATCCTTGTCGATGTAAAGGCCCTCAATCTGGTGGAAAATACAATGACTTCTCGCGCTAATGGCTTCGTTTCTAAATACGCGTCCTGGACTAATGGTGCGAATAGGCGGCGTGTTGCTCTCCATCGCTCGAAC
>CATAPZ010000065.1:0-6060 GCA_949486955.1 Cryomorphaceae bacterium
CCGATAATCAATCGGCCAATTTGGAAATAGATGATCAGCCCAATCACATCGTTTGCCGTTGTAATAAAAGGCCCTGTTGCCAAGGCTGCATCCACTTTAAACTTATCGAGCATCAATGGGATAAACGTTCCAAAGAGTGAGGCAAAAACAATCACCGTGAGTAGCGAAGTACTTACCGTTAAGGTAATAAGTTGATCGTAGCCGAGAAGCAATCCCGCACCATACATTACTAGGGATAAGATGAGACCGTTAAACAGACCTACAGCCAACTCCTTGGTCAATTTCTTAATCATGTTATTCTCTTTCCTGTCGCTAGCTAAAGCTTGCACAACAATCGCCGAGGATTGTACACCCACATTACCCGCCATTGCCGCAATAAGTGGCATGAAAAAGGCCAAGGCAGGAACTAGTTGAATATCCTCTTCGTTTTTGCCAATGATTAAGGCAACAATGAGTCCACCAAAGAGTCCAATTAACAGCCATGGGATGCGTGCACGGGTAACCTCATATACGCTATCGTCGCTTTCTACCTCATCGGTAAGACCCGAGGCCAATTGGTAATCGCGCTCGGCTTCTTCACGTATGAAATCAACCACATCGTCCAAGGTAATTCGACCGAGAAGCTCTCCGGCGGCATTCACCACAGGAATGACAAACAGATCGTATTTCTGCATCATGTTCGCCACCTCCTCCGCTGGAGTGGTACTGAGTACAGTATGTTCTATCGGGCGGTACAGCTCAGAAATAGGAGCCGTGCGTTGCGCGGTCAAGAGCTTCTTTAAGCTCAATGTTCCGACTAAAATATCATTATCGTCAACCACGTAAACAGCGTGGACACGGTCAATGTGTTCTGCCTGAGAACGCATAGCGGCCACACAGCGAATGGCGGTAAGACTTTGGTTCACCACCACAAGCTCGGTGGCCATTAGGGCACCGGCCGTATCTTCTTCGTGCGTAAGTAGTTGGGCAATTTTCTTGGCTTGCTCCACATCTTCCACTTGAGAAAGGACCTCTTTGGTCATGTCCTCCGGAAGTTCAGAAAGCATATCCGCAGCATCATCGGAATCCATATTCCCGACCAACTCTTGGGCAATTTCCTCTGTAGAATAAGTTGCTACCAGCTCACCACGTTCCTCCTCATCAAACTCAACAAGGATATTTGCGGCCAATTCAGGATCAATCTTCTCAAAGAAAGCCGAGCGTTCTTCTGCCACGAATGTCTCTAGCACCTCTGCCATATCCGCAGGGTGGATACCTTCAATGATTTGCGCGAACTCAGCCTCATTGGTCTCCCCCAAGGCCTTCACTATACGCGCTCTAATGCTCATTTCTTCCATCTTCGATCGCAGTTAAAAGTTCAACAAATTCCGTGTGAGACAATTGCTCTGCTCGCTTGCTAAGATACGGATGCTGGAAGCCTTCTGGCAAGTTAAGCACTTTCAAGGCATTGCGCAGGGTTTTTCTTCTCATGCCGAAAGCAGCCTTCACTCCACGTTTCAACAGCTTGAAATCTATATCCGGATCTTCGGCCTTGCGCACCATATGCATCACTCCACTATCTACCTTAGGAGGAGGGTTAAACACACCTGGTGGCACGGTAAAATCATAGGTCAAATCGTAGTAGGCTTGACAAAGTACTGAAAGGATCCCATAGGTTTTATTTCCCGGTGGCGAACACAAGCGCTGAGCGACCTCCTTTTGGAACATACCCCCAAAAAGTGGAATTTGATCCATGTGTTCCAACACCTTAAAAACAATCTGCGAACTGATGTTATACGGGAAGTTTCCCACCAAGGCGAATTTCTCGTCGCCAAACGTTTTCGAAGGGTTCCATCTTAGGAAATCTTCTTCTAGAATACGGGCACTCAAGGTATTGTAATGTGCTTTGAGATAGCTGACGCTCTCGTCGTCAATCTCTACGACCCAAGTCTCAATAGAGGGATTGTCCAGCAAGTATTTGGTCATTACACCCATACCTGGACCAATCTCCAAGACCTTTTCAACGCCTTTGAAAGGAACGACATTGGCAATGCGTTCTGCAATGCTTTCATCCTTTAAAAAGTGTTGACCTAAGTGCTTTTTTGCACGTACTTGACCTCTATTATTCATGGTGCAAAGGTAGTGCTTTGTGACGGCCTTCGTCTCATTCATTAACCGTAACTTAGAGGTACCTATAACAGAACTAATACCACTGACCATGGTACAACCAACCACCCTCGGCGAATTCATCGTCGAAAATCAGAAGGATTTCCCCTTCGCTACTGGCGATTTATCGCACCTACTCACCTCTATTCGCTTGGCCGCAAAAGTGGTTAATCGAGAAATCAACAAAGCTGGATTAGCAGATATCCTAGGCGCTATGGGCCAGGATAATGTCCAAGGCGAGGCCCAACAAAAACTCGATGTGATGGCCAACGACACCTTCATGCGAGCTTTGCGCTCCATGGGACAAGTATGTGGCGTGGCTTCCGAAGAAGAAGAGCATTACATCAGCTTTGACGACGATATTCACAGCGATGCGAAATACGTGGTTTTGATGGACCCGCTTGATGGATCTAGCAACATCGATGTCAACGTAAGCGTGGGGACCATTTTCTCTATTTACCGCAGAATTACCCCGACAGGAACACCAGTGACCTTGGAAGATTTCTTACAGCCCGGCGATGCCCAAGTTGCCGCTGGATATGTCGTTTATGGCTCTTCCACAATGCTTGTTTACACTACCGGAAACGGTGTAAATGGTTTTACGTTAGATCCATCCATTGGCGTTTTTTGCTTGTCGCACCGGGACATGCAAATTCCAAAATCGGGCAACATCTACAGTGTAAACGAAGGAAATTATGTGCATTTCCCAAAAGGAGTTAAGGAATACATCAAGTATTGCCAGCAATATGATGAGGCAACCGGTAGGCCCTATACCTCAAGATATATTGGCTCTTTAGTTTCTGATTTTCATCGCAATCTTATCAAAGGTGGGGTGTATCTTTACCCCACAGGAACGATGGCACCTAACGGTAAGCTTCGCCTGTTGTACGAGTGTAACCCACTCGCATTTATAGTTGAACAAGCAGGCGGTACTGCCACGAACGGTAAACAGCGAATTTTAGAACTCCAACCCAGCGAATTGCACGAGCGAGTTCCATTCTTCATCGGTTCACCGGAAATGGTGGATATGGCCCATGCGTTTTTACGCAGGTACGAAGAAGAATAAAACTTGGAAATAGCAGATTTACTATCCCGCTACCACAGCCACCCTTTAGTTGAAAAGCTCACCACAGCCCATGGTGCTAAGCATAATGTTGCCTTAGGATTTAATGCAGCTGGAGGCTCTCATGCAGCCGTGTTAGCTGCCGCGACGTACGAGCGTACGGGAGGTATGCAATTCATCATCACTAATAGCAAGGAAGAGGCCGCCTACATTCAGAACGACATTGAAAAGTTGCTCCCTTCTGTTAAGAGCTACTTCTACCCAGCGTCCTACCGTAGACCGTATGAGGTAGAAACCACGGATAATGCGAACGTGTTGCTCCGTGCGGAGGTGTTGAACCACCTAAGTGCCCGCCGAAAGGCTCCTATTCTCATTTCTTACCCCGATGCCTTATTCGAGAAGGTGGTGACGAAAAAGGAATTGGAAACCAATACCCTCAAAGTGAATCTTGGGGATCAGCTCAGTCTGGATTTTCTCAACGAGACCCTCTTTGAATACCAGTTTGAACGTGTAGATTTTGTCGTTCAACCGGGCCAATTCTCCGTTCGTGGGGGCATCGTGGATATTTTCTCTTTTTCTAAGGACCATCCGTACCGGGTAGAGTTCTTTGACGACGAGGTAGAGAGCATCCGCTTCTTCGACATTGAAACACAGCGTACTGTGGGCAAGGCGACGAAAATGAGCATTGTCCCCAACGTAGAGAACAAAACATTTTTGGAAAGTCGTGCCTCATTGCTGAGTTACCTCCCAAAGGAAACACAACTCTGGATGGACACTCCGTCCATAGCCGTAGCAAAGCTTGACCGATTGATGGAGCTTGCCCACGAGCGTTACGAGGAACTCGGAGATACGGTTCACCGTGCAGCACCGGGGGAGCTTTTTATCAGTGGAGATGCATTAAAGCGGGGCTTACTAGAATTTTCCCGCGTCGAATACGGGCGTAGTGAATGGACTTCAGAAAAGTTGGAGAGCAAGGCATTGCCACAAAGGGCGTTTAACAAAGATTTCCAGCTCTTAGCTCAGACTTTATTGCGCAGTGAGAAGGAAGGCATTGAAACCGTATTGATGTGCTCGAACCCGAAGCAAATCGAACGCTTTCACGCGATTTTCGAGGACTTGGAATTGGCGCCAAAGTATGAGACGACGGTGGGTGCATTGCATGAAGGGTTCGAAGATGAATTGGCCAAGACGTACCTCTATACCGATCATGAAATTTTTGACCGTTACCAACGATTCAACATCAAAAACGGCGCAAAAAAGAAACAGGCTATTACCCTCGAGCAGCTCAACGCACTAGAGTTTGGGGATTATGTGACGCACGTAGACCACGGGGTTGGAAAATTTGGTGGACTGCAGAAGGTCGATAACAACGGAAAAATTCAGGAGGCCATCAAGCTTGTTTACCGCGACAACGACATTCTTTATGTGAGCATCCACTCCCTGCATAAGATCAGCAAATACAACGGCAAAGACGGGACCGCACCTACCCTTCACAAGCTCGGGTCAGCGCAGTGGCAAACCCTGAAGAAGAAGACGAAGGCGAAGGTCAAAAAGATTGCCTTCGATCTGATCCAGTTGTACGCCAAGCGCCGCGAAGCTATTGGGTTCCAATGTGCGCCGGACGGGTACTTGCAGCATGAGTTGGAGGCGAGCTTCCTCTTTGAGGACACTCCAGATCAGATGTCTGCTACAGAGGCCATCAAAAAAGACATGGAAAGTCGAATGCCTATGGACCGTCTCATCTGTGGAGATGTAGGCTTCGGGAAAACAGAAATCGCCATACGAGCTGCATTTAAGGCCGTTGCTAATGGTAAACAGGTGGCTGTATTGGTGCCGACAACTGTTCTTGCCTTCCAACACTTTAAGACCTTCACTAAACGACTGGACGGATTCCCGGTAAACGTAGATTACATAAACAGGTTCCGAACTGCGGGCCAGCAGCGCGAGACATTAAAGAATCTTGCCGAGGGCAAGGTGGACATCCTCATTGGAACCCATAAACTAGTGAGCAAGAGCGTCGAGTTTAAGGACCTTGGTCTATTGATCATTGACGAAGAGCAGAAGTTTGGTGTAGGTGTGAAGGACAAGATTAAAACGCTTAAAGTCAATGTAGACACCCTTACGCTGACAGCAACGCCTATTCCGCGTACGCTACAGTTTTCACTGATGGCCGCCAGAGATTTGAGTGTGATGACCACACCTCCACCGAACAGACAGCCTATTGAAACGGAGTTGGTCGGTTTCAATGAGGAAGGCATCCGCGACGCGATTAGCTATGAGATTCAGCGCGGCGGCCAGGTGTTCTTCATTAATAACCGGGTGAGTAATATCCAAGAGGTGGCTGGTATGGTGAACCGATTGGTTCCGGATGCCCGCGTAGCCATTGGCCACGGACAGATGGAGGGCAAGAAGCTCGAGAAAGTCATGCTCGACTTTATGGACGGTAAATACGACGTACTCGTGGCTACTTCTATCATTGAAAGTGGGCTAGACGTGCCGAACGCAAATACGATCATCATCAATAACGCGAACCACTTTGGGATGTCTGATCTACACCAGATGCGCGGTCGTGTGGGCCGCTCCAACAAGAAGGCGTTTTGTAAGTTGATCACCCCACCGATGAGTACCTTGACTGATGAGGCACGAAAAAGATTACGTGCGCTCGAGCAGTTCACTGATCTGGGTTCTGGGTTCAAGATTGCCATGAAAGACCTAGAGATTCGCGGCGCCGGCGATATGCTGGGCGGTGAACAGAGTGGATTTATCACCGATATGGGCTTTGATACCTACCAGAAAATTTTGGCGGAAACTGTAAAGGAATTGAAGGAGAACGAATTCAAAGACCTTTACGA
>CATAPZ010000066.1:0-14129 GCA_949486955.1 Cryomorphaceae bacterium
ATGACTCAAGAGAACTTGCAGGAGGCTAAGAACTTCCTAGATAGTATCGCTGTAGCTATTAATAACGGTGATATGACCTTTGAAGAGGCCGCAAATAAGTATTCTGAGGATGAACAAACAAAGTTTAACGGGGGGCAGATGAGTAACTTCCAAAGCGGAAACAATCGATTTGAAGTAAGCGCGTTGGATAGAGGCCTATTTGCAGTGGTGAACAAAATGGAGCAAGGCGAGCTTTCTGAGACGGGTTATTTCCAAAGTCAGGACCAGCGAGAGGCATTCCGTATCGTTCGTCTTGACAAGAAGTTTGAGCCGCACAAAGCGAATCTGGACATCGACTTCACACGAATTAAAGGTTTTGCATTGCAAGAGAAACAAAGCAGAATTGTGGAGGAGTGGAAGGAAGAAAAACTTGTAGAAACTTTCGTGAAAATCAACGTAGGGTATTTCTCATGCGACGAAACGCTTGCCAACTGGAACAGCAATAGAGATGACTGATAGTCAAGTCATAGCAACACTTGAGCAAGCACCAGCG
Organism: Cryomorphaceae bacterium; assembly: GCA_949486955.1. GTDB lineage: Bacteria > Bacteroidota > Bacteroidia > Flavobacteriales > Schleiferiaceae > UBA10364. Next base: position 533 of record CATAPZ010000066.1, read on the forward strand.
AAACTTAGTGCCTTTAAAAAAGAGGTGGCCAAGGTCATTGTTGGACAGCAAGAAGCTGTTGATTTAATCACTCAGAGTATACTCGTGGGTGGCCATAGTCTCTTGATAGGTGTTCCTGGGTTGGCGAAGACATTACTGGTAACCACGGTGAGCAAAGCCTTAGGACTAGATTTTGCCCGCATCCAGTTCACCCCTGATTTAATGCCAACGGACATTACAGGCACAGAAGTACTTACCAAAGAACGTTCGTTTGAATTTCGTAAGGGGCCGGTATTCGCCAATGTCGTACTAGCAGATGAAATCAATAGAACACCGCCTAAAACGCAGGCGGCACTTTTGGAAGCAATGCAAGAGAAACGCGTTAGTGTAGGCGGAGTCTCCTACGATCTGCCGCAACCGTTTTTCGTATTGGCAACTCAAAACCCTATTGAGCAAGAGGGTACCTACCCTTTACCAGAGGCGCAACTCGACCGCTTTTTGTTCAATATTGCTGTTGGATATCCTTCTCAACAAGAAGAACAGCAGGTCGTTAAACAAACGACTACAAGCCACGACAGTGCGGTTGAGCAGGTTTTAACTGCACAAGAAATTATAGACCTTCAAACAGCACTAAAGCGATTACCTGTGGTTGATGAGACCATTGATTATGCGGTTTCTCTGGTACGTAAAACTAGACCAGGGGCTGAGGGTGCTCATCCAAAATCAAATGAATACCTGAACTGGGGTGCAGGGCCACGTGCCAGTCAAAACCTCGTTCTAGCAGCCAAGGCCGTTTCCATTATGCACGGTGAAGGCTCTCCAACTGTTGAGCATGTAAAAGCCGTTGCAAAGCCAATTTTAAGACATCGTATTGTCGTGAATTACAAGGCTAAGGCTGAGGGTTTAACTGCTGATGACATCATTGATGCATTATTGTAGGTGTTAAACGGCGTTAAAACTCGTACATTGAAATAGTTCGAGTAGTACATTCGCCCTATGTTCCAAAGCATCCTAGATCATTTAAAGGCAAATTCTATCACTGCAATACTGACCGCGGCTGTAATTGGAGCGTTATTTCTACAGTTAAATCTTTTGTCCGGTCAATTAGAATTGCAGCGTCAACAGTTTGAACAACAAGTAGGGACGACTTCAACGAGTTTAAATGAGCGGGTACGCATGTTTGTTCGTCGCAAAAGCATGGGGGCTTTGAGTAATAGAGCTGGTGCCGATAGTACGGTTACGATATCAACACCTATGGGACAGACAACCTTGCGGTGGACTACAGGACAGGTTCCAAATGCCATGGGATTTGTAGATTCTTCTTTATTCGAAGGGTTGATAGATAATTTTCAGAATTCACTGCCTTGGTCTGCTCAAGTCACTCAAGTTGAACTTGATAGTATCATTAATGCACAACTTCTTCAAAACGGCGTTCGAACTTCACCGAAATGGGCAATCGTTGAAAATGGCTACCTCAGTAATCTAGCTTCAGCCGAATTTGACCCGAATTTGACCACATTTAATTATGTCTTGGCTGAAAGTTTTTTCGGACCTACTAGACAGTTGCTTCTGTATTTCCCATCAGAGAAATTTTATTTAGCCAAGCGCGTGTACATGTCATTGATTGCCTCTCTGCTGTTTTCTGTGGTAATTCTTGTAGCATTCTTTGGTGTGCAACGTCAAGGTCGAAAGCAGAAGCGGCTAGCAGAAGTAAAGAGTGACTTTATCAATAACATGTCTCACGAATTCAAGACGCCGCTAGCGACTATAAATTTAGCGGTGGATGCCCTGATGAAAAACGGAGAGAAGATGACTCCAGAGCAGATGCAGAGCTACTTGAGCATTGTTAAGAAAGAAAATAAGCGGATGAATGCCCAGATGGAGAGCGTGCTTCAGATGTCAATGATGGATAAAGAAGAACTCACTCTAGATAAAGCGGTGATGGATATTTCCGAAGTATTGACTGAGGCCGTACAGCATTTCAAACTTGCCATACAAGACAAGCAGGGGTGGATTGATTTGAACATTACTGAAGGTGACTATTCTTACTTCGGAGACCGTACTCAGTTTAAAAGTGCATTGACCAATCTTATCGATAATGCGGTAAAGTACAGCAACGGAACGCCAAAGATTAGCATTCAGATGACGCATTCCACTAAAGCCGTTACCATTTTAGTGCGCGATAGAGGTATCGGTATGGATGAGGATACCTTGAATCAAGTCTTCGATCGATTCTACCGTGCGACTAAAGGCAATATTCACGATGTCAAGGGGCACGGATTAGGCCTTTCCTTCGTTAAAGAAATTATAGAAAAGCACCGGGGAACCATTTCTGTTCAAAGTATCGAAGGAGAGGGTACCACGTTTAAAGTAGTATTAGAAAAGAACCCACACAATGACTAAGCAGCGTATTTTACTTGTTGAAGACGATACGAATTTTGGAAACCTACTTCGTGATACGTTAATGTTTAACGATTTTGAGGTCGACCTAGAACGCGACGGAGTGCAAGGATTACGAGCCTATAAACAAGGAGAGTACGACCTATGCATTTTTGATATCATGATGCCTAAAAAAGACGGTTTAACCCTTGCTACCGAGGTGAAGGCAATCGACAATGGGCAGCCGCTTATTTTTTTAACAGCTAAAGGTCAGAAGGAAGATATCATTGCAGGGTACAGTGCTGGAGCCGATGATTACTTAGTCAAACCCTTTGATACAGACGTCTTGCTTTATAAAATTCAGGCAATCATTGGACGTAATCTTGCAGATGTAGAGGAGGAGCCTGATGAAATCCAAATAGGCAAATTGACCTTCAAACCGAAAATTCGACAGCTAATCGTCGGAGATTCAGTCACTAAGCTTAGTCCAAAAGAATGCGATTTGCTAAAACTCTTGGCTGCTCATAAAAATCAATTGCTACCTAGATCAAAGGCATTACTTAAGATTTGGAAGGAAGACAACTACTTCACGGGTCGTTCGATGGATGTTTACGTTGCAAAGCTTCGTAAATACTTGAAGGTGGATGAGAGCCTTCGCATTGAAAACGTGCACGGCGAAGGATTCAGGTTGGTCCAAGATTAAGATTTACGCGGCCCAGGATTCACATGTTTGCTCAGGATTCTGCGGGCCTCCTTTTTGGTGTTCTTTTCTTTTCTCTTCGCATAGAGCGTATCGCTCGCCTTCTTTCGAGCTTTCGCTAAATCCACCACTGGTTCTAAGGGGTATGAACCCGTTTTATAGCCCTGCATGGTAAATTCCATCGGCGGAATCTTCCAAGGTTCATGGATGTATGGTGCAGGTATTTGAAATAGCTCCGGTACCCATTGTTTGATGAACGCTCCCTTGGGGTCGTGGTCCTGACTTTGCTTCACAGGATTGTAGATTCTAATCGTATTAACACCCGTATATCCGCTCTGCATTTGGAACTGGGCATAATGAATACCTGGCTCGAAATCCGTAAATAATGAGGCTAGATAGTCTGCCCCTGGTTTCCAAGGTTGCCATAGGTATTGACTGTAAAAGCTCACAACCATGGCACGCATTCTAAAATTAAGATAACCCGTGGCGGTAAGGCATCGCATACAGGCGTCTACCAATGGAACACCTGTTTTGCCTTCTTTCCAAGCGGTAAAGAGCTTCGGATCAAATACCTTGCACTTATCGATATCTGTGTAGGCTCTATTAATGGGCAGAAATTCGTATTCCCATTCGCTTTCAAACTTTTGAATGAAGTGTGCTTGCCATCTCAATCGATCGGCGAATGCACGGATATTGCGCTTGGAACCGGGGATATCTGTTACTTCCATAATTTGGACCAATTGTCGCACGCTGACGTTTCCCCATGCAAGATGCGGTGAAATTCTGCTGCACCCTTTACGAGATTCTTGGGGTTTAGAGATGCTATAAGCGTATCGAGAAATTCGTTTAGTTAAAAAGCTTCTGATAATACTGTGGGCGCGACGTTCGCCTCCGCGTTGGAAAAACGGGTGTTCCTCGAATACGGTAGGCATGAACTCGGCAAATTCAGGTGCGGGTAGTGCACACTCGCTTACCTGTTTTAAGTCAATCTTAATCAGAGGTTGGGCCGCATCATAGTGCCATTTTTTGACCCAATCTCTTCGGTTTCTGAGGCCGCGTCGAACGCCGTTGGCATCAGATTCAAACCATGGAATCCCTTGTGATTTCAGGAGATTTCGGACAGCTATATCACGGTCAAAAGTGTGTTTAATGCCGGTTTCCTTGTGACTAAAGACTCGAACGATATCATAATTCGCCGTGAGCTTTTTGAAAAAATCAAGGGCTTCGCTACGAATAAAATGAACTGAGCCACTGCCAGCTTGCTGATTAAGATCTTCAATGGAGTCCGCAATAAATCTCAGGTGTCTTTCGTCGTATTGCTGCAACTCAAACAGCGAAGGTTCGTACAAGGCAAAATACAGCGTAGGTAGATTACCTTGAATACTGTCTGATACGGGCTTATTATCAAACCACCGCAGATCTCGCTTGAACCAGACAAGTTGAATTTTCTGTCGCATCAGAATCCGTATTTAGCAGCACTAGGGTAGGGCAGCTTGACGGTTTTTTCTGTGGAAGCGTATTGGCGTAGTCCGACGGCTAGAGTAGGGGGTGTGAGAAAAGAAATCTGTCCCTCTTCATCGATTTTCAATGCTGCTCCTGTCGCAATACTCTTGATTTGACCAATGGTATAAATACAGCCATTATTGAGAGTGAAACGCTCTACAAATTCAAGGGATATAGCATATAAGTAGTCCTTGGGTAGGGGATGAGGACAACCTTCCACAGGGCTAGTAGCTACTTCGAGCACATCGAGTTCAAAAGTGCCTTCTGGTGCATTCATGCTCACCTCATGTACCACATTTACCTGATTGAAGGGCATACAGACTAGAGTCAGTGGGCTGCCGCTCAAGAAATTTTGTAGCGTATGACGCTTTCCATTATCCGGTCGAAATAAAATGCTCATCTGCGCTGGATGGGCACCTACGTGGGTAACGTTAGACAACGTAGAGGCGTTTAAACGCCCATCGCTATCGGCAGTAATTCCGATAAACGCGGTTCGGACTCCAGACAAACTATTGATAAGCGTGGTGCGTGCTTGACGCTCCATGTTATCTAAGGAAGTACTGTCTAGGAGGGTTGACATATTAAAGTACGCTTTGGCCGCCGTCGATATGTATGATTTGTCCAGTCATCCAAGAGCTCTTGTCGCTTAGCAGAAAGGCCGTCATTTCAGCAATATCATTGGCCTCTCCAACACGTTTCATCGGATTGTTATTGCCCATGGCTTCCTTCTTCTCTGGAGTACTCAATAGTTTGCCGGCCAAGGGGGTGTCTGTCAGTGAGGGAGCGATACAATTGATTCGTGCCTTCGGTGCCCATTCACTTGCAATAGCTCTCGTCAATCCTTCAATAGCGCCCTTTGAAGCACTTACTGTGGCATGAAAAGGCATTCCACGTTGTACAGCAACCGTAGAGTAGAGCACTACTGAAGGGATGCTGTTTGCATTGAAGTTTTTATACGCGGCTTGAAGTGCTTTGACAGCACCCATGACTTGCAATTGGAAATCAGCTTCAAATACCTCGGGTTTGAGTCCGCGGAAGGGTTTTAAGTTGATGGACCCTACGCTGTATACCAGACCGTCAATGTCCTCGGGCATTTGATCTTCCCAAGAATCCTCAAGGACATCAAATTCTTCCCATTCTATGGTATGTGCAGGCCCTTCGTAAGGTGTTCTGCTAAATACTGTGACTTGGTGACCTTCTGCGGCGAGCAGCTCTGCGGTTTCTTTTCCAATGCCTTTGCTTCCGCCAACGATTACGTATTTCTTCATTTTTAGTCTAATGTTCTAAGATTCTAAACGCATTTTCAGCAGTGCGGTTCAGTTATTCTACTAAAATTGGCTGCTTGTGCGTAATTTGAGAGCATAACTTCTGGCCATGACACAAAATATCATTCTAGGGGCTTCTCCCTTGACCTATTCAGAGTATGAATCCATTGCGAAAGGAGATGCTACAATTGCCTTGGATGCTGCGGCTGCTGACCGTATTAGAAACTCACGATCCTTCTTAGAGGAACGCACTAAAACACGCAAAACACCGATATACGGTATCAATACAGGCTTTGGAGCATTGTGTAACGTAGTGGTAGACAATGACGATTTAGGCAGGTTACAAACCAATTTGGTACGTTCACACGCTTGTGGTGCTGGTGCTGCGGTAGGACAGCATATTGTTCGATTGATGATGGCCTTAAAGGTTCAAAGTTTTGCGGTTGGCGTTAGTGGTATTCGCCTGGAAGTTGTTGAGCAGATCATCGCCATGTTTAATAGCGGTGCTGTACCTGTACTTTATGAGTTGGGTTCCTTGGGTGCTTCCGGCGATTTAGCGCCACTTGCCCACATGTCCTTGCCGTTACTGGGGGAAGGTGAGGTGTATTTGAATGATGAAAGAATGCCTACCTCAAAAGCGTTGCAGGTACTTGGAAATAGCGCTTGGCGACCGCTTGAGCTGGCTTCAAAAGAAGGATTGGCTCTTTTGAATGGTACACAATTTATGTCGGCACACGGCATTTACGCGCTCATTCAGGCGCGTAGAATTGATTTTTTAGCAGATCAATTGGCTGCCTTATCGACCTTGGCATACGACGGTAGGATAGAGCCTTTTACACCAGGAGTGCACTTGACTAGACCGCATCGGGGCCAGTTGCTTACGGCGGAGCGAATGCTACAGTGGCTAGAACCTTGCGACGCAATGCATCGAGAAAAGGAGCATGTACAAGATCCGTATTCGTTCCGTTGTGTACCTCAAGTACATGGTGCTTCGAAAGGAGCCTTGAAACACATGATGGATGTTTTTGAAGTTGAAGTAAATGCAGCAACTGATAATCCAGTTGTTCTCAGCGAGGAAGGACGTGTTATTAGTGCAGGTAATTTTCACGGTCAGCCATTGGCTTTAGCATTGGACTATGGAGCAATTGCCATACACGAGTATGGAAGTATATCCGAGCGAAGAACCTATCAACTCATATCTGGGCGCAGGGGATTGCCGCCATTCCTAGTCAAGAACCCTGGCATAAATTCAGGTCTAATGATTGCTCAATACACAGCGGCAAGTATGGTCAGTCAAAACAAACAGTTCTGTACGCCGGCTTCAGCGGATAGTATTGAAAGTTCCAATGGCCAAGAAGACCATGTAAGTATGGGGGCAAATGCCGCAACGAAATTACTGAAGGTGGTGGATAATGTTTACGGTATTCTTGGGGTTGAATTGTTGAATGCGGTTCAGGCCCTGTGGCTCAGAGGTGAGGAAATTCAAGGACCTCTTGGTGAACTCTACCATGAGTTCATAACCGAAAGTCCGGCTATTGAGGAGGATATATACTTGCATGAGCGGATGGAATTGGCCAAAAACTTCCTAAAGAATCGTGCGCTTGATGAAGGTGCTTTACTTTTGTAGTAGAATTTCATCCCTATGAGTCAAGATCCTTGGAAAGGCCTGCGTGAGAAATTGGAGGAGCGCAACTGGCCGGCAGTATATCTCTTTAAATTTATTGTACCCGCAGATAATCAAAAGGTAGCACAAACTGAGGGCCTGTTTGATAGTAAGACGGCTCAGATTGAGCTGCGTAAGAGTAAAACCGGGAAGTTTGTTTCGATCAGTGCGAAAGAAATGATGATGGACGTGGACTCCGTTATCCAGCGCTACGAAGAGGCAGTCAAAATACCAGGTTTAATGGCGCTATAAGCTATTTCCACCCTTCATATACCCCCAGTCCAAAGAGGGCGTAATCTATTCTCGCAGGGTCGTTGGGTTCGATTTCACGAACTGCATGATCAAGCTCTCGTACTGCTTTCCAGTCGCTTTGCTTTCGCTTTAGAAGTCCAAGGCTGCGTGCCACTCGGCCACTGTGCACATCAAGGGGAAGCGACAATAACGCAGGGTTTATATCCCAAATTCCGAAATCAATCCCTTCCTTGGCACTTCGGGTCATCCAGCGTGAATACATGGTGATGCGTTTACAAGCGCTCCCTTTCACAGGGTCACCAAAGTGTTTAGCCGCCCGATTAGGTAAGCCGTTTTTTAGTAAATATCCCTTAAAGGCAGTATACGCGGCTCCTAAATGTTCTTGACTATCAAGTTGCTGTCCGAAGAAATCCCCAATATTATGGTACTCTGAATACAACACTTTCAGTGCACTGACTAGACCCTTTATATCCTCTGCTTGAAAGGTACGGTGCACGAAACCGTTGAAAACTTCAAGATCTTTACTGCTGGCATTTTTGACGAAATCTGCCGGTGCATTATCCATGCGTTGGATGAGATCTTCACTTTTGGCAATGATGGTCTTGCGTTGTCCCCAAGCCAATGTCGCCGCAAGTAGTCCACTGATTTCTACGTCGTCGTTTTGATTGAATCGATGGGGGATAAGAATGGGGTCTTCTTCAATGAAGCTTTTTCGAGCATAGAGGTCAGCTTTTTCCAGAAGGAAATCACGTAGTTCACTCTTTTTAAGTTCCATTTACTCTCTGAGTTTACCGTCTGTCATAGACCATTTTGTAGCACCCAGAGCTGCCAGTTCTTTGTTGTGAGTTACCACCACGATGGTTTGTCCGAGCTCTTTATTCAACTTTACAAGCAATTCATGTACAGCTTCGGCATTGGCGCTATCTAAATTTCCAGTGGGCTCATCTGCCAACAACAGCGCGGGTTCATTGATCAAAGCTCGTGCGATGGCGACGCGTTGCTGTTCACCGCCACTCATTTCATTTGGCAAGTGGTGGGCGCGATGCTCAATACCTAATAATTGGAGCAATTCGTTTGCTTTGCGCTCCGCGCTATCGTCCATCTGACCACTAATCCATCTCGGTAAGGTGATGTTTTCTAGGGCGGTCAATTCAGGCAAAAGATTGTGGAATTGAAAAACGAGTCCAATATGGTTGTTACGGTATTCGTTCAATTCCTTTTTCGAAAGGTCCCCCAAAGAGATGCTATCGAAGGATATAGAACCGCTGTTGTAGCTATCCAATCCAGCAATTAGATGTAATAGTGTGCTTTTACCGGCGCCGGATGCACCCACAATAGTGATGAAATCGCCTTTTGAAATGCGACCATTGACACCTTTCAGTACTTCGGTTGTGCCGTATGATTTATGGAGTTCCTTGACTTCGATCATTTAGCGCAAGGTAGCTGATTTCTTGATTTGGGCATAATCCAGAAAATACACCAAACGCAATGAGAAGATATTATCCGCCGGTAGACCACTAAGGCTCTGTATGTTCTGTATATAGCCGAGATTCGCCGCATCATCAGAATTGGCCAAAGAGGCTCTATACAAGAGGTTGAGTTCTCGCCCAGGCGCAAACCACAACACATACTTTAGGTCGATATTAAAGAAATTGATCCGAAGGGTAGGATCGACGTAAGCGTTAGAAGGGGCTAGGCTGCCGTCTGTGTTCAGATGATACATGGCCTCGTTTTCTATGCGATTCCAGCTATGTCGAAGATCTAAGGTGAGGTAGGAATTCGGACCGAAAAGGTACTGACCGCGCAAGGTCTGTTCAAAGTTCCTTCGGTGACGAAGGGCCATACCTATGGAGTCTGTACTAATGGTTTGGGCCCAACCCATTTGGTGATTGTTGCCAATCTCGACTTCTGCGCGCAAATTGAATTTGTCGCTTATTCTACCAATGATTTCAACTTCGCCATAACGGCCACGAGCGTCCCAGTCGGCCCACCACCATTGGCCTCCGCGAACCTCGAAGGCAAGCGGTTTTCGGAAGTCTGTACTGATCCACCCATTGTGCCAGAACGAGGCTGGGTTTACCCGGTAGCGGCCCCAGACGCGTGGGTCGTAGTAATCGTATTCATTGCCACGCGTTTCCACATTATAACCAAAGGCGAGAAAGCTCTTGGTCAAACCGAAGAAACTGTATTCAGCATGAAGACGCTCAAAGTTCCCTGGATTATAAAGACGGTTGTATTGAATGCCTAATCGGTGTCTTCTGCGCAGGAAGAACTTGTTTGGCTCCAAAAGATTGTGGCTCATTCTGAACCTTTGGTGAAACTTGTTTCCACGCGCTTGGAAGCCAAGGTCATTCGGGTCAAAATCGTTTGACAGCACTTCCAAACTGTGGTCCCAACGCCATGCACCCGTTTGTTTGCCCATGTCCCAAGCACCGGCAAGACCCGCGTAGTTATCATCCGTATCATAGATGCTTGAACGACCAAATGCACCGTTGAAATAATGGCTGTTCTCAAGGAAATTCAAATTTGCAGTTACAGCGGTCACATTGGCATCTCTTGCATTACCTTCAGAATTCATTCGGGTAACGTTCGTGTTGATCAGCCCTATGGAGCTGTTGCCGCCAATTCTCTGGTCCACAGCTGTTACATTGTAATTTGTTAGTGGCTCGGTTAACACCTCCACTTGGTTGCCCAAAGAATCCGTTCCTTGTATGTAATTGGCCGCAGTGATCGCATTTAGGAAGCCCACGCTAAGGTTATTGTCTGTAGTACCGGTGAGCTTCGTAGCATTGAGCATGCGCGTAAAGCTCTGGGTAGTATTGCTAAGATCGTCCAGGTTGGCGTTGGTGAAATTTTGTGGATTTCCACCAATTCTTCTGCTGTAGAAAAGGTCTGCTTTATTGAATAGGTTGACCCCTTCGGTAAAGAATTGTCGGTTTTCGTCAAATTGGCGTTCAAAGGCATCGAAATTGACAAATTGCTCATCGAAAGCCACTTGCGAAAAATCTGGTAACAAGGTCATGTCAAGGGTGAAACTCTTGTTTAAACCTATCTTGATGTCTGCACCGCCTGCACGAGTCATTCGCCAATCCGAATCTCCAGATTTTTGTAAACCTCCCGTAATGTTTGGACGGAGACTGATTCGAACGGGCGGGTCAATGACATTGATGCCCGTAAGCAGACCGCTCTGCAAGCTTTCGTTATCAAAATTTCTATCAATAGGATTCCAGCTGTACATGGTTCTATCACTTCGAATAGAACGCTTGATATTAAATCCCCAAGCTGGAGGCTGAGAACCGGCACCTCCTTGAGGTATACGAAGTACTTGATAAGGGATGTAAATTTCAAAGCTCCATTGATGCTCTTCTTTAACTACGGCACTCCACCAAACAGCATTCCAGCTGCCGTCTTCATCGTTGTCGCTGGTCTGACGTGAATCACCCTGAACACCTGCGGCGCTTAGGTAGAAATTGAAATCATTGGCTCCGTCGTTGAACGGGTTAATAATGAGGTGAATCCAATCCGTGTTGGCATTAACACGGTCTCTTGGTGTCAATTGTGAGAGGATGGGAGCGCGATCATCTTTGAGGATGCCGGCAAAATAAATACCCTCTTGGGTGTAGAATATCCTTATATCGCTTTCGATTCCTTCCGAAGCAGCCGCTGGGGCGGGAAAGTATTGGTCCAGTGCGTTAATCCTGGCACTTCCAGCCCATGTAGGCTCGTCGAGGACGCCATTGACGGTGATTGAAACGTCTTGGAATTCAGGTACCTCTAGGCGTTTCTTTTCCAATTCTTGACCGAAGCTTATAAGGGAAAAGGCGACGGTTAAACAGGTCAGGGTGTATTTGGTCATAAGGCGGCAAATATCGGTATAAACGCGCATATATTGATTTAACAACTTTACCTGTTGAATATGTTCATGATTCGACGGCTGTACCCTAAATTTGCGCTCAAATCAAGGAAAAACTATGAACCTTCACGAATATCAAGGGAAAGAGATTTTAGCCGGTTACGGTGTACGTATCCAGCGCGGTAAAGTAGCACAGACTCCAGCAGAGGCTGTAGAGGTTGCAAAGCAATTAACTGAAGAGACTGGTACTTCATGGTACGTGGTTAAAGCACAGGTACATGCTGGTGGTCGCGGAAAAGGCGGCGGTGTGAAGCTCGCGAAAGGCATTGATAAAGTTGAAGAAGTAGCAGATAGCATCATCGGTATGCAATTGGTGACTCCTCAAACCTCTGCAGAGGGTAAGAAAGTACACCAAGTGTTGATTGCTGAGGATGTATACTACCCAGGCGAAAGCGAAACTTCTGAGTTCTACATGTCGGTTCTTTTGAACCGTTCTACGGGTCGCAACATGATCATGTACTCAACAGAAGGTGGTATGGACATTGAGACAGTGGCAGAGGAAACACCACACTTGATTTTTACCGAAGAGATCGATCCTAAGGTTGGTTTGACTGGATTTCAAGCGCGTAAAGTAGCTTTCAACCTAGGTTTGAGCGGTGCAGCGTTTAAGGATATGACCAAGTTTGTAACGGCGTTGTACAAAGCATACGAAGGTGCGGATGCGTCATTGTTCGAAATCAACCCAGTACTAAAAACATCAGACGATAAAATCTTAGCGGTAGATGCAAAGGTGACTATCGACGATAACGCATTGTACCGTCATAAGGACATCGCTGAAATGCGCGATACTCGTGAAGAAGACGCTACAGAAGTAGAAGCTGGCGAAGCTGGTTTGAACTTCGTGAAACTTGACGGGAACGTAGGTTGTATGGTAAACGGCGCAGGTCTTGCAATGGCCACTATGGACATTATCAAGATGGCAGGGGGTAACCCGGCCAACTTCCTCGATGTTGGTGGTACAGCAGATGCAGCTCGCGTTGAGCAGGCGTTCCGTATCATTTTGCGCGATGAAAATGTGAAAGCGATTCTCGTGAACATCTTCGGTGGTATCGTACGTTGTGACCGCGTTGCACAAGGTGTTGTAGACGCTTACAAGAACATGGGCAACATTAACGTGCCAATCATCGTGCGTCTTCAAGGAACAAACGCTGAGGAAGCGAAGAAATTGATCGACGAGAGTGGACTAGAAGTACACAGTGCTATTGCATTGCAAGAAGCAGCTGACTTGGTTCAAGAGTTGGTATAAGTCCAAAGAGATAATCTTAAATTAGCCCCGAGCACTTATGCTCGGGGTTTTTTATGTCCTTAGATTTTATTTTAGAATGGAGCGCGACGCTGCTGAGTCTGATTTTCCTTGTAGGAATCATTCAGCGTAAGGTATGGGCATGGCCGGCAGGTACCTTATCTAGTGCGTTGTCGGTGATTTTATTCTACCGCATTGGACTCTACGCAGAAACTGGACTCTACCTTTTTTACGTAGCAATGGGGTTTTACGGTTGGTCTCAATGGCGCAAGAATACGTCAGAGGCGACGGTTACACTTGTTGATATCCCAGTAAAAACGCAGCTTTTAGCCCTAATTGGAATCCCTTTGGCCGTAATTTTAGGATTCGGATTGAGCGCATTGCCTGGCGTTAGTTTTGCCTATTTCGATTCCTTTACGACGATATTTGGATTATGGGCTACTTGGCAGGAAACCAGACGGATACGAACTGCCTTTCACTACTGGATTCCCTTGAATATTGCCTCTATGGTGCTCTACGGAATGAAAGGATTACCAGTATACGCAGGCTTAATGGGGATATATTCTATCCTAAGCGTGGTCGGATTTATACGATGGCGCAAATAAATCAGTTATTTTAGTGGCCAATTCACGATAGAATTAAGATGCAAGCACAACAATACATTGACCTGGTTAAATCGACTTTAGATGCCTTAGACCCC
>CATAPZ010000067.1:0-3541 GCA_949486955.1 Cryomorphaceae bacterium
GGCGGACGATTGGCTAAAGAAGCACAGGTCGAGAATCCTGACCTGATTTTTCCATCGCGAGAAACAGAGAAAGAGTAAGGCTTAATTCAGCTCGAAAGACAGGATAAAAAACAGCATAAAAAAACCCCTGCGGCCGTCGGCCGCAGGGGTTTTTAAGTTGAATTATTTTCCGACGACTACATTACCTTAATCCAAAGCTTGCCGTTGTACTGACCATTAAAGCCTGTGTTGCGCGCTTGGTTAGCAGCATTGTAGTTATTGAACTTCAATAGGAATACGTAGTACATGTTATTGTTCGGATCCTGGAAGATGTCTGAACCTACGCCTTGAGCACGAAGCTTGTTCTGTAGTTTCACAGCATTGTTTCTTGACCCAAACACACCTGCAGTCACATAATACCCTTGTGAACCTGGCTGAACATTTCCAGCGTATTGGTTCGGGTTGTAACCTGTGATGTTTGAATTCACTGTACCTCCACCTTGCGGGGTCTGTGGATACATATTGCCACCGGCACCAGCATTAGGATCAAATCCGCCATTACCTGAAGCACCACCGTTGTTCATTCCACCGCCAGCAGCTCCATTGGCCGCGGCTTCATTGGCCGCATCAGCAGCAGCCTGAGCAGCGGCTTCACTTAGCTCACCTTTCATGGCTTCCTTCTCTGCATCAAATAGCGATTTCTGTTGCTCGGTAATCTCGTCTTTGAATTCGTCCAAGCGGTCATTTAGAAGATCTTCGAGGTCTCCAGATTGACGACGTTGGCGGTCTTTCAATTTCTTGAGTTCATTTTCTAGGCGCTTATCTTTCTTGCTCTCACCGAAGGTATAACGCAACATAAACTCATGCGAATTACCCAAGGCAAAACCGTAGGTGTTCAGCGAGAAATCGTACGCATAACCTAGACTGATGTTTTCTGTAACGTGTACACCGGCATTACCCGTAACGGCGTAAGATGAGCGGTATGCTGCACCTACGTAGAAGTACTCTTTGTGGTTAAACATCAAACCGGCATCTACCTGAGGGATGGTTACCTCATTAGCACGAACAGTTACAAATGGGCTTAAGGTCATCAACCCTTTCTGAAGCTGTACATCGTAGGCCGTATTTACCACATAGTGACGCATGTAATGGTACTGGTAAGGACTGTTGAAGTTATCACCGAAGTCCACCTTTGGCGCCAAAATGTTTGGAACCGCTGCACCAATATTGAAATCACCAAACTTCAAATTGAAACCGAAATTCAAATCAAATTTTGAACTGTTCAGTTGGCTGTACAATACAGGATCCAATTCATCCGGCACGCGGATACCCGCTACATTAATGTTGTTATTTACATAACCCGCACCCAATCCTAGGCTCAAACTGTTCTTGTCTGTGAACTTGACATGCCAAGCGTAAGAACCGTAGAATCCAGTTCGGCTTACGATATCCGTATTATCACTAAAGGCATAGCCGCTGTATCCAAATTTCAAATCATTCTGGTTGCCGTTAAACGCCATGAATTGCGTTTCAGGAGCTCCTTGAATATCCGTCCATTGACGGCGATTAAGAATTGAAATCTCGGTCTTACCCTCAATGCCACTGAAGGCAGGGTTAAACAAGTAGGCCGTATTCAAATAACTTGAAATAAGTGGCAATTGCTGTGCACTGGCAGTTAGACTTCCAACCAACAATGCGAATATTAATAGCTGCTTTCTCATGATTAGAAGTTGTTAAGGATGGTTACTGCAGCCTTGACCCTTATGTTATTCTCAAAGGTTAAGACAAAATAATAAGTTCCGTCTTCCAACTGCGCACCACCGTCGGTGGTTCCGCCCCAAGCATTGTTATACACTTCTTGGTTGTAGACCGGTGTACCCCAACGGGTATACACTGTGAACTCACATGCATCGCCGTTCGTCACACCTGCAAGGTCAAGGACATCATTATTTCCATCGCCGTTCGGCGTGATTACATTCTGAAGATTTCCATAAATATCAGCGATGATCACATTGGTGTCTTGCTCACTAACGAAAACCTGAACGCTTGCTGTATCCGTACAACCGTTGATATCTTCAACTTGAATGAAGTACGTAATAGTATCTACAGATGGGATGGCCATTGTGCTTGAACCAAGCTGGTTGCTGTAGTACGAAGGAGCATCTGCAAACCAGTAGTAGCTAGTACCACCTGTTGAGCTAAGCGTTGTACTCTCTCCTGGGCTGATTACCTGAGGAGATGCTGTAGCAGTTGCTACCAATGTATAATTGTAGATATCCAAGGTATCGACCGTTTTACACTGGTTTACACCATATGCTTCGATCACATATTGCCCTGGGACACTCAAGAAATTTTGCTTACCAACAAACACGCCGCCGTTCCAAGCGAAGTTTAAGGCGTTGCTTTGTAGCGATACCAAAACACTGTCGTAGACACAAACTCCTAAAGAGTCACCCGGTAGGATGGAGATGGTCGGGAACGGTACAAAGTTCACTGTCGTTTCATTCGAAATGTAATCACAGCTTTCATTGGTCAATACCAATCGATAATCCGCTGTATCTGCTACGATAGAAGTATCTACCGTCAACCATGGCAGCGTATCATTGGCTAAGTTCAGCCAGTTTGCACTTCCGGAAGGATAGGCGATCTGCCACTGGTATTCCCAAGAATCATACAATACTGTGTCGGTCGCTGTAAGAAGTGTTGAATCTGTCAAACATAAAGTCGTTGTCGGCAACGGTTGGCCTGGCCAAGGTTGGTTAATAACTACCGTAGAAGGAACTGTGTCAACAATTACCCAAAATGCGTTTGAAGTATCAACACAACCACCTGGAACGGAGGTAACCTCCAAATACCATTGGCTTGTGGTATCAACATCAATGGCAGCTGTAGTGTCACCCGTGTAGTACCAAACGGTATCACCAAAGATGTCCACGCTGTCCGCCTTCAACCAGTTGAATTCGTAACCTAAGATTCCCGGTGAAGGGAAAGCGAAATATTCCAACGTTGCTACAGTACCCTCACACATGCGGATGGAATCCATACCTACGTAGTTGATGCCAGCGCCACCATTGGCGAATACTTCACTACCAGGTTTGTAAGAATTCACAATAGTATCTTCGGAAGTAGCATCACAAAGGTTAGAGCTCACTTCAATGCCATAGGTACCTGAGGCTATGACAAAGAGTGTGTCGTTGGTTTCACCAGCGATAGCGCCACCACCACTTAACCATTGGTACGTGTAGCTTTGACCTGTAGGTGCTTGGTTTGCAACTAAAAGTGCTGTATCGCCTTCACAGAATGTGATCTCACCGGCCTTGTCGAACCAGTTGTAGGCGGTAATACCTGTTGTCGGATTGGCTCCAATAATAACATTAGAAATGGTATCTGAAATCACCACTGGATTTGAGCTCACCATTCTGAATTTGTAGACGCCTTGGGGAGTATTGTCCGGAATCAAGACGTCAATCTCGTTACCAGTACTCACACCATAGGCAAGTAATGGTGAAATCGATACAAAAGTACCGTTGAAGCTTCCGGTATTATCACTCATTTCAACAGA
>CATAPZ010000068.1:0-8185 GCA_949486955.1 Cryomorphaceae bacterium
TAAAGTGAAAAGCAGCTCGTTCGGTTAAAAAATGGGCCGATTCAGTTAATACCGCCTTTTTACACGCTTCGAAGGAATAAGTGTATTCTTTACATTTGAAGAATACAACACTTAACACCAAAACATGAAGCGATTCTCACGTTTTCTCGTGGCTCTTTCACTCCTGATAGGCGGCTCAGTTCATGCCCAGTCTGTTTCGGGAACGGTGGTAGATGAGTTCAATGAACCTTTACCGTCAGTAGCCATTTCAGTTGATAAAGGTGGAGCGACCTCTACCAATTTCAACGGTCAATATTCCCTTTCATTAAAGCCAGGGAAGTATGCCATTACTTATTCATTCATTGGTTACGAACCGGTGGTGAAGGAAGTAGAAATCAAAGGCAAGCAAATCATCAATGTAACCATGAAGCCCTCGAGCAACCAACTCGACGAGGTTGTGGTTGTAGGATATGGTGTGGCTCGGAAGCGCGATCTCACTGGATCGGTCGTTTCGTTGAAGACCAAAGAGCTTACCGACATTCCAACACCTTCTTTTGAAAATGCCATTCAAGGGAAGGCTGCCGGGGTTCAAGTAATTACAGGCTCAGGTATCGCGGGCTCAGGCTCTATGGTACGTGTTCGTGGTGTGGCCTCTATTTCAGCAGGTGGTGATCCACTTTATGTTGTAGATGGTATTCCAATTACACAAGATTATTTCTTGAACGGTAACCGTGGTGGTTTTAACACCAACCCACTTGCAACGATTAACCCTAACGATATCGAATCTGTAGAGATCTTGAAAGATGCAGCAGCAACAGGTATCTACGGTTCTCGTGGTTCTAACGGGGTTGTATTGATTACCACAAAAAGAGGTAAGAGCAAGAAGTTGGCGTACAATTTCTCCTCGCGCGTTGGTTTCTCAAACCCAACGGCACTGCCAAACATGATGAACAAGGACGAGTACCTTCAGATGTACGAGGAGGCTTGGGTAAACGACGGAAACGTTGGTGTACCTGAACTGCCAGGTAATCGTATGAGCTGGGCAGAAGCACAAGCTGCTGAAGGAACAGATTGGGTACAAGAAACTATTCGCCAAGGGATTAAACACGGGTATGACTTCTCTGCTTCGCGCGGCTTCAAGGGTGGAAATTTCTACGCCGGTCTATCGTATAACGACAACCACAGCTATTTGGCGGGCAACTCTTACGAGCGTCTATCAGGACGTATCAATGCAGATTTCGACATTACGAAACGATTCAAATTAGGATTAAGCACGTCGATTTCGCGCGGGGTCAACAACCGTATTGATGCCGCCTGGTCGGGTGGTTTTGGTGAGGCGATGTCTCGTGCACTTCCAATCTATCCCATTTACTACGCAGAAGACGAGTACGACGACGACGGCAACCTTGTTGCATCGGCTGGTGATTACTGGTTGAAAGGCGGTATTAGCCTAAACCCAGTGGCTCAACGCGACATGAAAGACTGGACAGCCATAGAGGACCGCTCGATCAATAACATAACCATGAACTACAAATTGAACGACAACTGGACCTTCAGAGGTCAAGGGGCGTTCGATTACATGCACTTCGAAGATCACATTTGGGAGAAGCCGGGTTACGACCCTACCTATAAGGATGCGGACGGCAACTTCTTGGGTCGTGCAAACATGTATCCATACAGCGTGTACAATACTTCTGGTAACGCTACAGCAAACTACATTAAAGATTTGGGCGAAGACCATCACATCAACTGGTTGATTGGTTCAGAATATCAGTACAATAGAATCAAGCGCTGGGACGGCTATTATGATAGCGAGGCTGTTGGTCAGATCCGCGAGACGGGTCAGTGGGTAAACGATCCTTTGAGCTACATTGAAGAATATGCTTTTGCTTCTGCCTTTACTCGTTTGAATTACAACTTCAAAGGCAAATACTACGCAGAGGCGTTGATTCGTCGCGACGGTTCTTCGAAGTTTGGTCCTAACAACAAGTACGGAAACTTCCCTGCAGCTTCTGTGGCGTGGGTTCTTTCTGACGAAGACTTCATGGCCAATCTACCTGCAGTGAACTTCTTGAAGTTGAAAACATCGGTAGGTAAGAACGGTAACTCAGCTATTCCATCGTACCAGTGGTTCGGTTACTATAACGTAGCCAACAACGGTTACGGTGGTCAGACTTACCGTTACCCTGTGATTCGCGAAAACGCAGATTTGCGTTGGGAGACGTCTACTACCTATGATGTAGGTCTTGAGTACGGATTGTTCAACGACCGCATTTCAGGTGAATTGGCTTGGTACCGCAAGCAAACGAACGACATGCTCTTGAATGTGACGCTTCAAGGTTCTACAGGATTCGGTTCTTGGTGGGATAACGTAGGCAGTGTATACAATACAGGTGTTGAATTTGCGATCAAATCTAGAAACATCGTTACTGATAACTTCACGTGGACTACGGACTTTAACATTGCACGTAACTACAACCAGATTACTTCTATCGGTGAGTATTCGCCAGATGCAGTAAGTGGTGGTACGAACGATACTCGTGTAGTTGTGGGAATGCCGATTGGTACCAATTACCTCGTTCAATTCTCACACGTAGATCCGGCGAACGGTCTACCGGTTTACCTCGATAAGGAAGGTAATGAGACCTACACTTGGGATCTTCAGGATCGTGTGGCTGTTGGTAATGTAATGCCAGATGCTATTGGTGGTTTGACCAATACTTTCAATTATAAAAACTGGGAGTTTGGCTTCATGTGGGTATTCACGATTGGTGGAGATATCTACGACAGCTCTTCGAAGCGTCAGATGGGCGTTGTGACCGATTGGAACATGCGTACAGATTTGTTCGACCGCTGGCAGCAACCGGGTGATATTGCAACTTACCCGCGTCTCAGCCGCGACTACCGCACCTACGGTTCTAACACGGAGTGGATCAACACCAACCTATGGTTGCACGACGGGACGTACGCTCGTCTACGTAACGTGAAGTTGAGCTACCGCGTACCGCAAGAAAAATTGACTAAGAACGTAAAAGGCATGACCGTAAACATCACCGGTACGAACCTCATTACGCTTACAAATTTCATCGGTTTGGATCCAGAGATTGCTCGTGATTTCGAGAACGCTACAGACCGTAACATGTCACCGAACATTACGTACCTCACGCCACCGCAGGAGAAGACGTACAACATCGGTGTAAACATTAACTTTTAATCCTTAGCAATCATGAAAAAGATAATAGCACTTTTAGCACTTGTAGCGATTGTAGTAGGAAACTCATCGTGTGAGCGTATCCTAGACTTCAAAGCAGATACGACGTCTCAGATTCCAGCAGATTCAGCCATCGTCACCATCGAGGATGCGGAGCAGCTGTTGGTTAGTGTTTATGATGTTGCGGCAAACGCCTTCAACGGCCGTTTCCAAAACATCCCTGAGGTAATGTCAGATAACCTTGCAGACCCGCTAGGTTTGAATGGCGAATATGCACAGATCTACCGTTGGACGTCTTCGTTCTTTAACGGTTCATTTGGCGGTGAATACCGTGATGCATACATCGCTATCTACCGTGCCAACACCTTGTTGGAGGAGGTTGCCGACCTAGAAGGCGCAACCGCAGAGAGCATCGAGAGAATTTCTGCTGAAGCAAAATTCATTCGTGCCCTTTGTCATTACCACGTGGTTCGTATCTGGGCCTTGCCTTACGGTTATACCCCAGACAACAGCCACCTCGGTATTCCATTGAAGTTGAGTGCTGATCAAACGCCGCAAATGCGCGCTACGGTTGCCGACGTTTACGCGGCCATCGTTTCAGATCTATTGGACGCGGAGATGGACTTGCCTGCAGATAACGGCATCTTTGCTGATCAAATGGCAGCGAAAGGACTCTTGGCTAAGGTGTATTTGGAAATGGGCGATTTCGCCAATGCAAAGGCCAAAGCTGCTGAGGTAATTGGTTCGGGCTCTTTCAGCTTGGAGCAAGATCTAACCAAGCGTTTCAACGACCATACAAATACAAGCTTACCGGCAGAATTCATCTTCACTTTGGTAAGTACGAATGAAGTAGTAGGTGGCGACACCTTGGTTGATGAGCGCGGTTCAGGGTATGTTTGGAACTACCGTTCTGACGACCCTAACGCTAACCCTGCACTCAAAGGATCTGCAGATTTATACGTTGCTGCGACAAGCGATACGAATGACCTTCGCGGTCAAACGTGGTACGACATCCGCAACGCAGGTTCAGCTGACGAGTTGTACATGATCAGCAAGTTTGATGCAAGCTTTATCGATGTACCGCTCATTCACTTAACAGAAATGTATTTGATCTATGCAGAATGTAACGTTCGTTTGAATGGTGATGCTGATGGTACAGGATTGGGCTACATCAACGACCTAAGAACACGAGCAAACGTTGCTTCATTGAGTTCTCTCTCGGTAAGCGATGTGATGAACGAGCGCAGGTTAGAGATGGCTTGTGAAGGTGACCGTCTTTTCCAGCTTAAGCGTCAAGGAGTGCTCGGCGAAATTCAGAAGATCAGAGGAGTAGATTGGGATTGCCCAGGAATGGTACTCCAATTCCCTAACTTTGAAGGAACCGCCCAAGGATTTATTTATAACGAAGAAGGAGGCTGCGAATAAAGCAGTTTAGCGATATGAAAAAAGTAACATTATTTATTGCGAGCGCCTTGTTAATCATGGGCGCATGTAAGCCGGAAGTTGGACCTATTGGACCAGCATACGAGGCCGGTGCAGGTATCGTAGGTACTTGGGAGTTGACCAATGCGGATCAAACCGATGTAACGCTGCCCGTACCAGAAACCAGAGACATTAGTTCCTTTTACCAAAACAATCAAGATAAATGGGTGGTGGTGTTCAGCGAGGACAGCACCTATACTGTCAATTCTCAGGGTCCAGGTTTCGATTTGTTTGGTGCCGGAGGTACTTGGAAGTACAACACACCAGAATTTCCTTCTGAGTTGCACTTGACTCAGTTTGACACTGTAACGACGGTTTTGTCTTTGGGCAACATGCCACGTACTATTGATCAGAACGTGAGCATTGTCTACGACCGTATTCGTTGCGACAAGCCAAGCGTATCTTACAAATTAACTTTCACTAGAAAATAAGCTCAGATGAAAAAGATAAGCACACTATTCGCATTGACTTTGGGCCTAAGTGCTTCGGCTCAAATTTCTACAGTACCTGACGAGAATATTGATCCGGCAGATTCTCTAGAAATCATTTTTGACCCTGCTGCTTTAGATTTAGCAGTCGGTCACCAAGACCTTTTGAAGCAAGCTGTAGATGCAGGCGAAGATATGTACATCTGGACGTGGAAGCCAGCCACACACCCGGACGGTCACCCGTTTGTAAACGGTACAGGTTCTGCGCCTTGGAAGAACTCTAACGAGGCGATGAAGATGACCAAGAATTCTGACGGTACGTTCTCTTGGAAGATTGTTCCAACCCTATTTTACGAGGTAGATGCAGCCAAGGTATACGCTGACGATATTCACTTCTTAGTGAAGGCAAAAGACGGCGGTGGTTATGGGGATCCGGATGTAAAGACGGACGACCAGAGCATTGCTATCGATCCTCCTGCAACGGAGCGTAATCCATTCTACCACTTCCCTACGAAGGTGAAGATTGACGACGTAGTAACGTTGCGTTACGAGAACTGGAGAGAGGAAAAAGTATCGATGCAAAATTTAGCATCTGACGACTGTTATGCCTACGCTAAAGTGGTGTATACGAACGGTTCCGTAGCTCAGATAGAAAGTCCTTTTAACGCGGGAACTAATCCTAAGCTAAAGATGAACTTTATTGGTGATGGAAACTTTGAAATGCACCTTGTTCCAAACGAGCATTTTACGCTTGATCCGAACAATGAAGTTGATTATTTAGAGTTCATTGTGATTAAGAAAAACTTCGCAACGGGCGCCGACAGAGTTACAGAAGCGGTCGTTATTCCGATTTTCTGTCAATAATATTTGGCTGTAAGCCAGCTTAGAACCCGGCCTAGTACCGGGTTTTTTCTCAACTAACACTCAGAGAAACATGCAGAACAAACCTAAACTCAGTTTTTGGCAGATTTGGAACATGAGCTTCGGCTTCTTGGGAATCCAGTTTGGATATGCCTTACAAGGCGGATTCATGAGCCGTATTTTCGAAACGCTTGGTGCCGACGAGCACAGCCTTCCGTTGTTGTGGATTGCTGCGCCGCTTACGGGACTTATCGTACAGCCCATTATTGGTCAGATGAGCGACAATACGTGGCACCCGAGGTTTGGTCGCCGTCGCCCTTATTTTCTAATAGGTGCTGTTCTTGCTTCTCTAACATTATTGGTAGTGCCACACAGTTCGGCGCTTTGGATGGCAGCAGGTGGTCTGTGGATTCTTGATGCTACCATGAATATCAGTATGGAGCCGTTCCGTGCTTTGGTGGCGGATAAATTACCGGACAGCCAACGCAGTTTTGGTTTTGTGGTGCAGACGCTGATTATTGGTGTGAGTACCTGGGTGGCTTCAAACTTGCCGCTGATGGTGAGCTCGCTAGGTGTGAGCAATGAAGCTGCGCCGGGAGTTGTGCCTATGTCGGTACAGGTTGCTTTTGGAATAGGCGCTGTAGTATTTATTCTCTCCATTCTTTACACGGTATTTACCACAGACGAGTACCCGCCGGAGGACATGGAAGCTTTCCGCGCGGAGCAGAAGGAAAAATCGGGTTTAGCCAACACCATTTCTGAGGTGTTTAAAAATATTGCCGATATGCCGAAGACGATGAAGCGTTTAGGCGTGGTCCAATTCTTCTCTTGGTTTGCTTTTTTCTGTATGTGGTCTATGGCCAACCCTGCATTGACGGATCATGTGTTCAATGCTGCGAAGCCTGAGGCCATCGATTTCGCCGTAAGTACTGCGGAGCAAATAGACGCCTACCAGATAGCTGATAAAGCATTTAATGATGCTTCAAATAAGGTAGGTTCGTACATGGGGAATTACGGTTTGAGTTCTATGGTATTTGCGCTATTGCTAACTCTTTGGACGGCCAAAAGACGCATCAATAGAAAGTTCGTTCACATGTTCAGCTTGTTCGCTGGCGCGTACGGTTTCATTAGTATGTATTTCATCACAGAGCCGTCGATGCTGATCGTAAGCTTCGTATGCATCGGATTCAGCTGGGGTTCTATCCTATCTATGCCGTATGCGATGTTGAGCTCTACGCTCGATCCGAACAGAATGGGTGTGTATATGGGTATCTTCAACATGTTTATCGTGATCCCACAGATTGTTGCAGCGACCTCGCTAACGACTATTTACAAAGGGGTATTTGGTGAAGATCCAATCAACGCGATGTTACTTGCAGGAACCTCTTTGGTTATTGCAGGGCTGTCAAACTTCTTGATTACGAACAAGAAGGCGGTGACCTATACCCCTGAGGCGTAGTTAGAGCGGCCTTTTTTGCTTGCGGAATTCGCGTGGCGAGCATCCTTTAACCTTTAGGAAGGAACGATTGAATGAAGAACTGGAGTTAAACCCGCTCTCTTCTGCAACCTCTGACATAGGCTTGTTGGTATTCACTAGAAGGTGTGAAGCGACCGTTGTTCGCAGTTGCATTAAGTAGTCTATAAAAGTCAAGCCAGAAGTCTGTCGGAACCAACGGCTGAAACTTTGTTCGGTCATGCTTGCGATGTCTGATATTTCAGAGAGTGTGATGGCACTCTGGTAATTGTCCTGAATGTATTTAGAGACACGCTCCATACGCTTGCTGATCTTTTGACTCATCACATTACTGTACGCGCTCGTCGTCGAAATAGTTTTTAGCTCTTTTCGTTCGGCGATAGAAGCCATTAGATTGAAGAATGAGGCCATACTTTTTAGAGAGTTGGTCCCAACAATATGGGCGAAGTCTTCGTGTTCTTCGGGAGTGAATTGTCCGAGATCCACACCAAAACTCATCGCTTTAAAAAGTGGTCCTAATGCGGCACTTTCTTTAAATGAGTTCAGCCATTCTTGAGTAAACTGAAGTCCCCAACATTCGCGGTCCATAATCATCTCCTCCTCATCGGAAGCCACAAAGTTGTGCGGTAAGTAAGGACCTAATAAAAATGCTTGGCCGGCTTTGAATTCAACGATTTTGTTGCCGATAAAGGCTAGACCTTCTCCTTTGACCACATAGGTGATTTCAATCTCCGGGTGGTAGTGCCAATA
>CATAPZ010000069.1:0-4194 GCA_949486955.1 Cryomorphaceae bacterium
AAGCGGTAGTTGCTGAAGCCGTAGAACAAGATACCTTCAATAGCATCAAAGGTCATTGTGTTGTCCACTACGATTGGTGTAACGTCCATCTCGCCATCAATCGAAGCATACGAAGTATCTGTTACCAACTGAACGTTCAACGAAGAATAGGCAGTGGTCGACTGACGACCAGCCAATACACGTCCACTGCTCCATACTGGCGCAGAGGCGCTATTGCTTACTGCGTAATCTCCAAAGCCAAGGTTAGTTTGACTCACGTACAATGAACTGTTGTTCGGATCCTCGTAACGTACCAACATACTCTCATAAGGCTCCCAACCGAAGTTTGCGTAGCTCGCTGAATCCGATGGATCAATGACCAAAGGTGTAATAGAACCTAAGTTGCCGGTCTTGCTCGAAGAAGTCACATTTAATCGGGTCATTCCATAAAACTCTTCTACAAATCCCGTAACCTCAACTTCTTCATTGCGGTAATATGTGTTCAGGCCAATTCCGACACACCAGATACCCGCCCATGATGTTGCATTTTCATCTTGGATGTACAAGAACCCTAGGTCGCCAATTTTAGTCGAAGCCGTCACAATACCCTTTACAGTTACCTCCGCACCGTTCAAAGGAGAAGCGCCGTTTGAGTTGTAGGTGAACTGAATATCCGGGATGATCAAACCGTTATCACGAACCGTATAGAAGTCAAAATTTGGTGTCGCCTGATTGATCGGCTTCGAAGGCAAGTAGCTTTCATTACCGTCGTCGTCTTTTGCATAGATATAGTAACGTACCAAGGTACCGTTGGCCTGCTGTGGAATCTCAAATTCAAATTCATCTGTAGTACCTGTTACTAGCGTCATCGGGGCTACTGTGAAATTAGCCACCGATTGCGTATCAATAGCACTCCATACAAAGGCTACAGAATCTACACTACCGTCAAAATCTGTAATAGTACATACAATCTCCACATCCTGGTTTGAGGTAGGAATCGAAGGGTCGCGTTCAAAATTGGCGATATACGGAGGCGCATAGCCGATGTCGTAGTGTGAAGCGGCAAACGGATTGATCTCGTAACCACGACCGTTATCTCCTGTACATCCGTTCGCGTCGTGACGAACCACACCCGAAATAGAGTTGTAGAATGTTCCAGGTACTGGCGGCACAAAAGAACCTTGAGTTTGAGGAGAATTTGGGTTTACCGTAGTCCATGAGCTCAATTTTTGAGCAAGGAATCGATCACTTACGTTCATTGCATTCCCGTTTCCATCGACAATGTTGAAGCTTACACGGTTTCCACTAAAAGGAATAACCTGAGTAACCGTCACGTCTGTCAAAGTCACAAATGACCCTTCGTACTGCTCGCCTGTTACTACGTTATTCACGAACTGTGCGTCGTTAAGATCACCAACAGCAATAGTATCGCTCACTACAGGATCAGTAGTAGTACTCACAATGCTAAATGAGTTGGCATCCGCCAATGACAATTGGTTTGAACCATTATACTCGCCAACCACACCTTTTACTTCAACGATATCTCCTGGTAGCGCTTGGGTAAAGGTTGCAGGTACTTGCAAAGAACCTGTGCTGCTTGTATATACCCCCATCACCTCGATACCTGCGAATGGTGAGCTCTGACCACCTACCGTGGTATCCTGAATGAAGATAAATGGACGCAAGCCTCCAGTTACAGAACCTGAAGCAACCTCTGTTACATTCCCTGGCGTCACTACAACACCGCGAGTAATCACTGTCTGCCCCAAGTAGGACGAAGTATCATTACATGCAGCCAAATCTGTTGGGCTTACATAGTTAATGTCCGAAATGGACACGTAGCTCTGTGCATTGGCAGCCAAGCCAAAAAGCACTGCAAAAAGTAAAACGACTCTTTTCATTATTTCACGATTAAAAAAGTTCCTGTAAATGATTTTCCTGTTTCTAAATCTTCCACGGTAAAGAGGTACATACCGCGTGCAATAATCTGGCTCTCTCTGGAAAGCAAATCCCACGCATGTTCACCACCTGAGAATACGTTTCGCGATGGATCTTCTGACCCAAAGCTGCGGAACCAGCGAATGTCCGTTCCATCGTACTCCTGGTGATGCTCAAAACTGTCTATATAATCACCGCCAGCGGTAGTTATGGTTATTCTTGAATTTCTTGGAAGGTTAGAAAAGACCAATTTCCGACTCTCCTCTTGGAAGTTACTCGACCCTTCCCAGCTTGCGCCGAGATAATATGGATTCGGGTACACATAGGGCTCCACACTGTCTAGGTTGCTTGGTCCAGCACCCGGAAAGGCCCTTACCGCATTCGACAAGACTGCACTCTCGAGCGATTCTAGACCACTGTTCAAATCGCCTTTATCAAATGCCGTTACCGCAACAGCTGTTTGCCAACCGTTGGGAAGAGGACTTAAGGTATACGCAAAGGTATACTCGTTGGTATCGCCATCGAAAGTAATCGGCGCGGCCAATTTCACGGGCAAAAACCCATTGTTAAAGCCGTAGTCATTGGCCAATGAATCAAAGCTTGCTACTAATTCCAAATCGTTCTGTAAATCTGGTGTTCCAAATACATCAAAACCGGTTTGCGTTGCATAAATGTTATACCCCTCGAAATCTTTCTTCTTGGAGATAGGGTCTTCACTTTGGCGCGAATTATCCGCCCAATAAATAGTACACTCGCCATCGCCTGGCTCTACGCGAATAATCGGAGTTTCCGGCGGCGAGGGTAAAATGAATCGTGTAATCACGCCGTTGCCGTCCTTGTCTTCACCTTCGTCGAGCACGCCGTTAAAGTTGGCATCTTCTCCATTGTACGTGCGTTGTGCCCAGTTCGCAGCGTCCAATAAATACGTCTGTTGTGTGGCGTTATTGGAACCGTTCGGTAAACCGTCCTCGTATTTCTTCGCAACGACGTACGCAAAACTGACCTTGATTTCGTCACCTGGCTGAAAATCGTCAAATGGCCCTACTGAAACTAAATCTGAACGATTGCCCAAAGCATTAAGCTCTGACTGCAAATCAACGTCCATGGTCGTTACACAAGCTGCACCTGTGGGATCGTTCCAACAAGGATGCCCGTTAAAACCGTCCGACATCTTCAAATAGCGCTGCTGGTCTGAGGTTGGAAAGAAGAAGGTATTGGCACCGCTGTTGTTGAATACCCAAGCGTTGTAGTTTACCTTGGTGCCCGTGCTTACCTGAGGATGTTGGAATCCGTTCTTATCCTCTGCACCCAAGAACATCTGACCTACATAGCTATCCGTAAAACCAACATCTCCATTGCGGTCGTAACAATAGGCCAAATTCAAACTGTCGATAAAGCCATTTCCACCTTGTGAATAGAAGGTGGCACCACCAGCACCCGCTGGTGTGATGTTGATGTTCCGCACCACTGTGTTGTTCCACAGACCTACAAAAAAATCTTCATAGGTATTGCTTGACCCATTGGTAATGGTAAGATCTACAATGACCATGAAGTCAGTAAATGAATATTCCCAGTTGTACACCGCCATATCCACCTGAAGGTCCATAGGGTTGAGGTGATTGTTGATCGGAATACTGGTACCGGGAACTAATATTTCACTATCGTTGAAGCTGGCGATGAAATCTTGGTGGCTCACGGCATCTGCGCGGTAATTCGGCGAAGAGCGAAGCGAGCTTTTCTCTACAACATTGGCACCTTGTGTTGCATTAAACTCAAAGCCGCCGCGACCTGGCGCATAGCCCTGCGGCGCATCATAGGCTGAAGTGCTCACACGAACTATTCCATTATCGAGGCCGCCAAACCAAAGACCGCCTTCAAACAGGTGTTCTATACCGGAACCGGCAGGATATTCCATGGAAGGTGTTCCGGAGCCGTCGCGGTACCCACGGAAGGCATTCCCAAAAGTCCCAACATTGGTCGCGCTCAAACGCACATTGGCACGCGTCGTTTGAAATTCCTCAAATCCTTGACCAACACTAAGCAGAGGCAGTAACAACAAAACAGCGAGTAATTTTCTTACCATAGCATCAATTTTGTGGTTGTACTGCGCCCGTCTTTCGACCAATGAGCAATGTATAATCCCGTTGGAAGCCCCTGAACTGTGGCAGGCTCTCCTTCAGGCTTTTCAAATACTTTTCGTCCATCCAATGTGTAGATAGTAAGACCATAACGCAGGTAATAATCGGCCAATTGAGCTGGTTGACGCATGGGGTTTTC
>CATAPZ010000070.1:0-3570 GCA_949486955.1 Cryomorphaceae bacterium
AGCTCGCGCGAGCACTTGGAGGCGGCCAAAAAGCGAATCAAATTTGAAGAGTTTTTCTTCCTCCAACTCACGCAGCTCAGAAACAAACTGCGAAATAAAAGTGCCATTAAAGGCTACCCTTTTGCAGAAGTAGGTCAAACCTTTTTAAACTTTTACAACAACCACTTACCCTTTGAGCTTACTAGCGCCCAAAAGCGAGTGGTTAAGGAAATACGCGCGGATGTAGCCACAGGAGCACAAATGAACAGGCTGGTTCAGGGAGATGTAGGCTCGGGCAAAACGATTGTTGCTTTATTGGCAATGCTACTTGCCATCGACAACGGCTTTCAGGCAGCACTTATGGCGCCAACGGAAATCCTCGCAACGCAACATTACCATGGACTTAAAGAGCTCTGTGAACCCGCAGGAATTACCATTGAGCTATTGACCGGCTCTACGAACAAAGCCGATCGTGCTTCGATACATCAGCGCCTGCAAAGCGGCGAACTGCATATTTTAATCGGTACACATGCCTTGATTGAACCTACGGTAAAATTTGCCAATTTAGGATTGGCGGTCATCGATGAACAGCACCGTTTCGGTGTGGCGCAGCGTGCCAAACTGTGGAAAAAAAACGAACATCCACCTCATGTTTTGGTCATGACGGCTACCCCAATCCCTAGAACTCTTGCCCTCAGCCTTTATGGGGATTTAGACATAAGTGTCATCGATGAACTTCCACCGGGTAGAAAGCCAATCACGACGCACCACCTGTATGAAAAGAACAGGCTGAAACTCAACGGCTTCATGCAGCGAGAAATCGCTAAAGGACGCCAAGTGTATATCGTTTTCCCACTCATCGAAGAGAGTGAAAAATTAGACTTAAAGAATCTCCAAGAGGGCTACGAGCAATTGCTTCGGGATTTCCCACGGCCGCAATACCAAATTGCCGTTGTACATGGACGTATGAAACCTGAAGAAAAAGAGGGTGAAATGCAGCGATTTGCCTCAGGTAAAGCGCACATACTCGTCGCGACAACCGTTATTGAGGTAGGCGTAAATGTCCCAAACGCATCCGTTATGGTCATAGAAAATGCAGAGCGTTTCGGGTTAAGCCAACTGCATCAATTGCGCGGCCGTGTAGGTCGTGGGAGCGAAGAAAGTTTCTGTGTTTTGGTCAGTTCATTCAAACTGAGTAACGACGCTAAAACTCGCTTGGAAACCATGGTGCGTACTCAGGATGGTTTTGAGATTGCTGAAGTTGATATGAACCTCCGTGGACCGGGCGATATGATGGGCACTCGACAAAGTGGTCAGCTTCAATTCAAATTGGCTTCTTTGACCCAAGACGGCAACATCCTGAGCTGGGCGCGAGGTGTCGTGGAACAATTATTGTCCAACGACCCTCAACTAAATGACCAAATTCATGTTCCTATTAAAGAACATTGGAAAGCTTTGTATAAAGACCAATGGGGTTGGAACAGGATTTCGTAATTCATGGTAGACATAGTAAAACGGTTTATGAAAGCACAGCATCTGCTGATGCAACGCAATGGCGGTTATTCGTTCATTCGAGCAAATGTGCTTAAGCTTGTCGCGTCAATTGGCGTGATACTGCTGCTGCTTTTCTTGTTTGACCGCTATGTTATTGACCTTAGCGCTGCGGCAGAATGGGCCACTAATTTCTTTTCACCAGGAGGACTTATTGGGCTCTTCTTTTTGTCTGAAGTAAGCATTGGTTTTATCACACCAGAACTTCTGATCGTTTGGGCGGACGAAACAATGAAGCCGCGATGGATGCTCACCCTGTTGGCACTACTGAGCTATTTCGCCGGTATCGTAGGTTATTTTATGGGCCAATTCTGGCGTACCCGCGCCCTGGTTCGCAACCTTCTGTTGGACCGCTACACTCAAACTTTCGAACAACTCAACAGGTTTGGGGGACTATTGATTATTCTTGCTGCATTAACACCACTGCCCTATCCTATCGTGAGCCAACTCAGCGGCATGAACAACTATCCGTTCAAAAAATTTGCCTTGCTCACCCTAGTGCGTTTCCTTCGATTTGCCCTTTATGGAGCTTTGCTCTATAATTTGTTCTAAACCCCCGATTTTCGGGCTTTTTATTCTCTTTCAATAGTGTAACTTTGGGACCTATTGAACAACTCATTCCATGAATATTTCTTACCAGTGGTTAAAGCGTTTTCTAGCTGTTGATTTAGATCCAAAACGCGTTGATGAATTACTAACAGATACCGGACTAGAAGTCGAAGGTGTGCATGAAGTAGAGAGCATCAAAGGCGGCTTACGCGGTGTTATCGTAGGTGAAGTATTGACCTGTGAGCAGCATCCGAATGCAGACAGACTTCGCATAACTACAGTAAATATTGGAGAAGAGGAGCCCGTGCAGATTGTCTGTGGGGCACCAAATGTTGCCGCGGGACAAAAGGTTCCAGTAGCCACAGTGGGAACACGCTTGTATCCTGGTGGTGAAGAACTGAAAATTAAAAAGGGTAAAATCCGCGGAGAAGTAAGCTTCGGGATGATCTGCGCAGAAGATGAGCTGGGTCTAGGAAACGACCACGACGGTATTATGGTGCTCGATGAATCGCTCAAACCAGGTACTCCATGTGCGGAGGTGTTCAATATTGAAAGTGACTTTGTTTTCGAAATTGGCCTAACGCCAAATAGAACTGACGCGATGGGACACATTGGTGTTGCTCGTGACCTTCGTGCTGCCCTGCTTGTTAAGGGCGAGGAAAGTCCAGAGCTTATTGTTCCTAAGGGCACGTATCAAACCGAAGGCAACAATCCTGTTACACTGACGATCGAAAGTGACAAGTGTCCGTCTTATTACGGCACCTACTTTACAGGAGTACAGGTAAAGGAAAGTCCAGATTGGTTAAAAAACAGCCTCATCGCAATCGGCTTGACGCCAAAAAACAATGTGGTGGATATTACCAATTATGTGTTACACACTTTTGGACATCCGCTTCATGCTTTCGATGCAGAAAAGCTGAGTGGTCAAAAAGTGATCGTTCGCCAGGCCAAAGAAGGTGAAAAGATTACCACTCTGGACGATGTTGAGCGTGAACTGAGTGCACATGATTTAGTCATTGCCGACGAGCGCAAACCTGTTTGTATTGCAGGTGTGCTTGGAGGTGCCGATAGCGGCGTTAGCCAATCCACAACTTCCGTCTATTTAGAAGGCGCCTATTTCGACGCAGTAAGCGTTCGAAAAACTGCGAAACGTCACGGAATCAACAGTGACGCCAGCTATCGCTACGAGCGAGGTGTTGACCCTAACAGTACCGCTGCTGCTCATGCTTATGCTGCTGCTCTAATATGCGAACTAACAGGTGCAACTGCTAGTATAGCCGACCACCAAGGCACAACTGACTTCCCTAAACTCGAAATCACCTTTAGCTTCGAAAAGGTATGCAAGTTGATTGGCGTGGAAATGAGCATTGAAGAAGCGTCTGATATACTCAAGTGGCTAGATTTTGAAATTATTGGACTCAACGGGGATCAATGGACAGTTAAAGTACCGACCTATCGCGTAGATGTAACTAGAGATGTGGACATCGCTGA
>CATAPZ010000071.1:0-2262 GCA_949486955.1 Cryomorphaceae bacterium
AGGACATCATTGTGCGGTCGCAGTATGGAGGTCGTGCCGTTCATAACACTTTCATTCGTTCCCTTAAGTCCTGTTGCAGGGTATTCAATTTTCCATTGACCGCCGCCCACGCCAGAGATGGGGTTGTCTAAAAACATTTCCTGTGAAGCCTTCCAATAGTGCATCCTGCTTTGGATAGTACTGCTATCAAACACTTTTTCAGCCCCACCAAACACAATTGCAATGCCAACGCCTACAACAAGAACTGCAAGGGCAATCAAACTTTGGTTGCGGTACGTGCTGTCTTTCTGTGCGGCATAAGCACCTGCTGCCACTAATGCCATTAAGGCTGCCGCAAGCCACACACCGCGAGTTCTCAAAAAAAGGATTTCAAACAATGCTAATCCAACGGCGATTCTTTGAAGCCAAGTTCCTAAAGTATCTGGGAGACGTACTGAAAGAGCCGCGGGGATCAGCATCAATAATGTAGCTGCTGCGTAGTTTTTGTGCGCAAAGAGCTTACCGCTGGCCAAGTAGATATCACCTTCTTTATAGGCTTCTCCAAGGGAAGGCAGAATACTTAATCCGGCGATTAAAAGGGCGAATTGGGCACCTACTCCAAAGGCTTTCAATGTTCCTTTTTCATCATTGCGAAATGCTTCGGCCGAAATCACCATTGTCCCAAAAAGTAAGGACATACGTGCAATGTGGCCGTAAAGTTCACTCGCTGCATTTACACTACCAAGTTTGACTAAAGGCCAGGCTACTAACCCCAAAGCCATAATTTCTAGTACGCTTAGACGGCTTTTCAAGTTTTTGAGACCCATACCCAAAGCGATAATTGCAATAAATCCTGCAACCGCCATTCGTTGCCATAAACCAATGTCTTGGAGATCATTACTGATTGCAATAAGAACTACCACAGGCAGATAGAAAAAAGGAGACTGAAAGAGCTTCATATTTTTCGGTTTGCCGTGAAGATAGCAAAAGAATCATTGCTACTTCTGATGTATCTTTAAGGACCCAAATACATCACAGAACCATGGAAACCCAAGCCCCGTACGTGCCAAAAAATAAGGTACGCATTGTTACTGCCGCTTCGCTCTTTGACGGTCACGATGCAGCCATAAATATCATGCGTCGCATCATCCAAAGTACTGGATGTGAGGTTATACACCTCGGCCACGACCGTTCAGTGGAGGAGGTCGTAAATACTGCCATTCAAGAAGACGCCAATGCTATTGCTATGACCTCTTACCAAGGCGGGCACATTGAGTACTTCAAGTACATGTATGATCTATTGCAAGAAAAAGGCGCTAGCCACATTAAGATTTTTGGTGGTGGAGGCGGTACCATATTGCCGGAAGAAATTGAAGAGTTGCATGCTTATGGAATAACTCGACTTTACCATCCAGACGATGGCCGTAAGATGGGCTTGCAGGGCATGATCAACGACCTCGTTGAGAAATCTGATTTTTTGGTCGGAGATACTCTACCGGGAAGCTTGGACGAATTAGTGGGTGCCAATAACCCTACCATTGCGCGTTGGATCAGTGCCGCAGAGAATTGTGGTGAGCAACACGGGCAGGCATTGGTATCTATTACCGAGAAAGCTGCAGCCATACACACACCTATTCTTGGAATTACCGGAACGGGCGGGGCAGGGAAGAGTTCGATGGTGGACGAGCTGGTTCGCCGTTTTACCATGGATTTTGATGATAAGCGCATTGCTGTAGTATCGGTAGATCCTTCAAAGAGAAAGACCGGCGGTGCCTTGTTGGGCGATCGAATTCGTATGAATGCCATCAAACACGGTAATGTGTTCATGCGTTCCTTGGCCACGCGTCAAGCAAATTTGGCCCTGAGTGCTCACGTGCAAAATGCTTTGGACATTTTGAAAGTGGCTGGATTCGACCTCATTATTCTAGAAACTTCAGGAATCGGGCAGAGCGATACAGAAATCCTAGACCATAGCGATGCTAGCTTATACGTGATGACGCCGGAATATGGCGCCGCGACGCAGCTCGAAAAGATTGACATGCTGGATTTTGCCGACCTCATTGCGTTGAACAAGTTTGACAAACGCGGCGCCTTGGATGCCCTACGAGATGTCAAGAAGCAGTACCAACGCAACCATAACTTGTGGGAGG
Organism: Cryomorphaceae bacterium; assembly: GCA_949486955.1. GTDB lineage: Bacteria > Bacteroidota > Bacteroidia > Flavobacteriales > Schleiferiaceae > UBA10364. The sequence goes on from CATAPZ010000071.1 coordinate 2,130, forward strand.
CGGATCCTGAAGGCATGCCTGTATATGGAACCATCGCGAGTCAGTTCAACGACCCCGGGACAAATTCATTGTACAAGGCCATTATTGAAATGCTCAATACCAAGGCGAACGCCGGTTTTGAAAGCAGCTTTGC
>CATAPZ010000072.1:0-2319 GCA_949486955.1 Cryomorphaceae bacterium
AGCAATACAATTTTGAGCCCAAGCTCTACACCACCACTTCCTTTATCATCAACCTCAATCACGGAACCATAATCTTCTTTATAGGGGTGTTGGTGAGTTTATATGCAGTGGTGAAAATCCTGAAGTTGAACCCGATAGAAAGCATGCGCTCATGATTTTCAAAGTCGCTTGGCGTAACATCTGGCGCTCCCGAATTCGCTCCATCATTGTGTTGAGCTCCATTGCCATAGGAATATGGGCGGGACTCCTCATCATTGGCTTCTCTTTCGGGATGAACAACGAACGTACAGCGGCGGCAATTGGCGCCACCTTGGGTCATAGTCAAGCGCATTCTTCGGACTTTTTAGAAGACCCAAGCCCAAGCGCAATCATTGCTCCCGGGGCGTATGAAAACCTCGTCGCCGCGTTGCAAGAACAGCCTTTTGTAACGGGCTATGCGCCACGTACGATGCTGCAGGGAATGGTTGCTTCGGCTAAGCAGACGCGCGCCTCAAGAATTATAGGCGTTAATGCCGAAAGTGAACGCGCCAATACCACCATTGCGACCTACATGCTAGAAGGCGATTTCTTCGAAACTCGAGTGCGTAAGGGGGTAGTGATCAGTGAAAAATTGGCCGAGAAAATGGGGCTAGGAATGAAGAAGAAAATGGTCCTCACCTTTCAAGATCATAATGGAGTCATTCACAAAGCCTCATTCAGGGTAAGCGGCATCTACCGAACGTTAAATGCAGCGTGGGACGAACTCAATATTTACGTGCAGCAGAAGGATGTCGAACGCATTATCGGCACATCCCTTATCCATGAGGTATTGATTAGTTACGATAAGAGTGAGGATACGGAGGAGAAAACTGCTGCTATTAGTGCAAATGTTGCCGCTCCAACGGTCATCACTTCATGGAAACAAAACAGTCCGGAACTTGGTTTTGCCGACGATATGATGGGCATTATGCTCGTGCTGGTTCTCGGTATTATCATGCTCGCCCTGCTTTTCGGGATCATCAATAATATGCTCATGGCTGTATTAGAACGTCGCCGGGAGTTGGGAATGCTCATGGCTGTAGGTATGAACAAGCGCAAGCTGTTCTTCATGATTTTGATAGAAACCTTAATGCTTGGATTGGTGGCAGGACCAATCGGGATTGTACTTGGTGACCTAAGTGTGCGTGCTATGATGGAAATAGGGCTCGATCTAAGTACGAAAAAAGACGGCCTCGCTGAGCTGGGTATGCAGAGTACAATTTACCCGGAGATTGTACCGGAATATTATGTAATTATTGCTGCAATGGTCATCATGACCGCACTTATTGCAGCCCTGTTCCCGGCCTACAAGGCATTGAAGTTAAATCCGGTGAGAGCCATTAGAGGAAATTAAGTATGAGCAAAGCAGTTATTGAAGTAAGTGGGCTTCACAAAGTGTACGAAGGCGCTGTTCCTGTAAAGGCAGTAAACGGGATCGATTTGACCATTACCGAAGGGGAGTTTACCGCGCTCAAAGGTCCTTCGGGTTGTGGTAAAACCACGCTGCTAAATCTTCTTGGTGGTTTAGACCAGCCGACCTCCGGATCAATACTAATTGACGGCACCGACATCACGGCGCTCTCGGACAATGAACTTATTGATTTTCGATTGCACAACATCGGGTTCGTTTTCCAAGCGTATAACCTCATTCCTGTGCTCAGTGCTACAGAGAATGTGAGCTTTATCATGCTGCTGCAAGACCGTCCTAAAGAAGAGCGATTGGCACGTGCCGAGCAGCTCTTGAAGGCAGTGGGCTTGGAAGGGAAGGAAGATAAGCGACCGGGCCAGCTTTCTGGTGGCCAGCAGCAGCGCGTGGCCGTGGCGCGTGCCTTAGCATCCAAACCTAAATTTGTCTTGGCCGATGAGCCTACTGCGAACTTGGATTCTGAAAGCACCTCAAAACTGCTGGACATTATGGAGCAGCTGAACGCCCAAGAAAACATGACGTTTGTCTTTGCGACCCACGACGATAGAGTCATTGCAAAAGCCAAAAGAGTCGTAAGTATCAGTGACGGTAAGGTCATTAGCGATACGGCAAAATAAAAGTTAACTTGGCGGGTATGGACGCACCTATGATTCCTTACCAGCCGTGGCCTTCAAATTCAGAGGAGGCCCTCAAACTCTTCGAACAGTTTGAGAAAAACCTCAGTACAAGACGCAGTGTTCGAGAATATTCTAGCGTGCCGGTTTCAAAGGAGCAGATTGAAGCATTGATTTCATTGGCCGCAAGTGCGCCGAGCGGCGCAAATAAGCAACCGTGGCACTTTGTAGCCGTTCAAGATCCCGAGGTCAAAAAACAGA